>NZ_JAFMOZ010000113.1:0-58091 GCF_019049615.1 Rahnella sp. BCC 1045
GGTGTGAACTGGCGGGCTTTTTTGTTTGGGGATGTTTATGGGGTGTTCAGGGAAGCCTTGATGCCTGACTCTTTAATCCTGCGAATATTGCTTCGCTGATTTTTACAGGAAAACCGGCGGGCAATAAAGCCGCGACGTCCTTAATCACCTGCGGAGTTTTTTCTTTCATTTCCGCCATCATACGGACCACACTCTCTTGCGGAAAATCGACCCGCTGCGCCGTTGTGCCAAAATGCCGGGGAAGGATCCTGTCCCAGTGAAAATGCCGGTTTTTCCCCAGAACAGCCATCGCCATTTTGGCTTTTTTCGCCGGTATACCTTGCGGATGCATAAGCGGGAAAGCAGACATCACGTCATACAGTGGCGTCATCCGGTATGCGCTTCCGGGTTCAATATACACGCTAAAGTTCTTCGCATGACCGTCAATGGCAGCGAGCATCCAGAACAGAATCTGACTCTTAAAAAACAGTTCCCGATCACGTAAAACCTGCTGTGATCCAAGCAGAAGTTTCATTGCCGCCGCGATGCCCGGACCACCATCAGACTGGTATTTCAGCGCCGGAGCCACGCCCAGCGCCTGACAGAAATCTTCCTGCGGCAACCGCATCAGCCAGGAACCATCCTGTGACCAGCGGCGGTCAAAACGCTCAACGACCAAAACCTTCTGAGCGCCAAAACTGGCAATCTCAGACCGTGCAACCGGGAATCCAAACTTTTCGGCTATCTTCAGGCACAGCCATTCATTTTCAACACTTTCGCTTAAATCGATTCCATTGTTTGCTATATAGCCAATGGGAAGTTTAAGAATATGGCTCGTCGGCGTGCTCCCCTGCGGACGATGCCACTGGTCGCGATACCATAACAGGGCTGTTTTTTCCTGAGCTCCGGCCAGCGAAATACGAAAGTCATCGACTTCCGCTTCCATGCCCAAAGGGGCTTCTTTATAGCCCTGAAGAAGATGTTCCACTTCTTCATCGCTTAGCGGTTGGGCATGAATTTCAGTTACCGGCGTGACCTGGCTGTTCTCCGGATACAACTGAACTGCACCGACACAATCGCCCCCAATGCGAGAAAGCAAATCGAAAGGCTGCTTCGTCGGAATGGCAAAACGCGCCTGAATACGGCTTCGGATTTGCTCATTATCGGGGAGAAGGTTATCAAAAAAGTTGTATACCACGGCACCACGAAACTTTGCAGTTTGCAGCGGAAGCGATAACGAAATAGCACGAGCTCCCGCCCGGTTCAGCCAGCTTTCGTGATACACAAATGACATTTCACCGCCACTGGCTTTCTCTAACGTCCCCACCGTAATGCCATTTAACGCGAGCGTTAACTTATCCATGTATTACCACTCCTGATCCCACGACGTTTTGTCCTGTGGATCACTGTTTCTTGGTGCTATCTGCAGCTCTAAATCCAGCGCAGCGAGCAGTTTAAACAGTGTTTCCAACCGCGTTCCATCCGGGTAATTTTCAAATTCAGAAACCGTGGACTGTTTCAGGCCTATTGTCTCAGCGGTTTTACTCTGGCTCAGTTTGCGCTTTTTACGCTCATTCCGCAGTGCATTGGCCAACATTTTTGTTGAAGTTATATTCATATTATCCTCCCTGGCGGATATTTTCAGTATATCCCCTGTAAGGGATAAATCAATTTCTATCCTCTAAAGCGGATAATATTAAAATATCCTCTACACCCTGTAAGCTGTAAAAATCTAATACAGCCTTCAGGCTGTAATTTGCCCTTTCTGCCTGTCGTATGTTTCAATGCGTTCCCGATCTCCCTGTCTCAAATAAGCCAGACGCCCATGAAAAAAAGTGAATTTATCGCTCAGGATTTACTGAGCAAAATTTATCAGAACAGCGGATCGTTGCCGGAAAAGCTGCCACCGGAACGCCAGCTGGCGGAAGAATACGGGGTTTCGCGGTTTACCGTGCGCAAGGCGCTGGAAAAACTGGTGAGTATCGGTGCGGTCCGCATCGTGCAAGGCTCGGGGATTTATATCAATGCGGGCGTCAGCAGTAATCCGCTGGTATACAACTCGATTACCGAGAAGAAATTCACCGAAATCAGTTTCAAAATGCTGGAGTTACATAAGCGGCGGCCTGACCGCGAAGAACAGCAGGTTTTCGATATAACCGCGGATGATTTTATCTGGGCGTTTACTCGTCTGCGACGCATCAGCCAGCGCAACGTACAGATTGAGTATTCGCGGATGCCCGCCGAAGGTTTTTCGGATCTGAATCAGAAAACGATCGAGCATTCCATTCAGCAATACGTTCTGAATAAAGGCTTCGCGATTTCGCATTCCCTCACCCGTTATCAGGCGGTCAGCGTCAGCAAAGAGCAGGCGCAGCTGCTGGGCTGCAAGAAAGGCATCGCCGCCATGCAGATCACCAACAGAGGGATTTTGCAGGGCGGCCGCGTTTACGCGTTCAGCGATATCCTCGACATCGATTATTCATGTACTTACGTCATCCCGTTTAATCAGGATAATCTGGCGTTTCGTCAGACTTAAGGCGTGTGGATCGCGCCGTCGGGCAGGCGGCTTTGCGTCCATTCATGCGGGCGATACACCACCGGAAATTCATTCGCCGCCTCGCTGTTGAAATCCACGCCGATCCCGGCTTCTTCACACGGATAAAAATACCCGTTCTCCGGGGCCTGTGCGCCGGGGAAAACCTGCTGCGTATTGGCCGGATACGCGACAAATTCCTGAATAGCCGCATTATGCAGATGAATATTCAGGTGCGTATTCACCGCCGCGCCGACCGGCGTCATGTCCGGCGGGCAATGCCAGGCCAGACGCACGCCAAAACTCTGGCAAAAATGCGCCAGTTTTAAAGCCGGTGTGATACCGCCGATTTGTGAAACGTGACAGCGTATAAAGTCGATCCTGCGATTAATGATCAGATCCTTCCATTCCGCCGGATTATTGAATAATTCGCCGGTTGCCAGCGGCACGGCGGTCTGGCTGCGGATCTGCGCCAGCCACTCGTTCTGATCGGGCGGCAAAATATCTTCAATAAAGTAAGGCCGGTATTGTTCCACCGCTTTGGCAAACTGCACCGCCTGTTGCGGGAACAGGCGCTCATGAACGTCGTGCAGAATGTGGAACTGATTGCCGTACCTTTCACGCAGCGCTTTAAACATGGCGAGCGTGTTATCCATGTACTGATCCTGATCGTAATACGCGCCCGCCGCCGGTTCGCGCGTGGTGTGGAAATCGCGCGCGTTGCCACCGTAAAAGCCCAGCTGGCAACGGATGTGGCGATAACCTTCGCCCAGAAGACGATCCACTTCGCCGTAGAGATCTTCCAGCGTTTCCCCCGCCGCGTGGCTGTACGCGGTGACCGCATCTTTCGATTTACCGCCGAATAAATGATACAGCGGCATATTCGCCAGCTTGCCTTTGATATCCCACAGCGCCATATCGATGCCTGCGATGGCGTTGTTGATCACTGGCCCGTTACGCCAGTACGCGTTCACCATCATCATCTGCCACAAATCTTCGATGTGATTCGCATCGCGGCCTAACAGCAGCGGTTTGAGGTATTCATCGACCATCAGTTTCACCGCCAGCGGACGCTGCTGGAATGTGGCGCAGCCGAGGCCGAAAACACCGCAGTCAGTTTCAATTCTGACGACCACCAGATTATGGCGATCGGGGCGCGTTATCTGGCATTCAATATGCGTAATCAGCACAGGTTTCATGGAAAATCCTTAATAATGGCCTTCAGCTCTTTTAAGGAAAAGAGTGCGGGAATATTCGTATTGCGGTTATTTCACCGTATTTTACGCCCGGCTGTAAACCTTAATTTCATGCATTTATTTTGGTATGAAAGAACGGTCATTTACTGAAAAAAACCAGACCAATTATCATAAAACCCCGTCTGACCAGGCTTTGAGGGCGGATTGTGTGACCGGGATCCTGTTTTATTGGTTTGTTTTTAAAAACCACGCTCATTACACTCCCTTCCCATCTGAGAATAAAAATACAATTTCCGTCGCGGGGTTCAGGGTGAATACAGAAATAATGCAGTCCGTTATTAAAGGCGTCGGCGGTGCAGAAAATATTAATAAAATCTGGCATTGCATGACCCGTCTGCGTTTTGATTTAGCCGACGAAAATAAAGTGGCGTGGGATGAGATAAAAAATCTGCCCGGCGTTTTGGGTGCGCAAAGCCAGAGCGGTCAGGTGCAGATTATTGTCGGGCCGAAAGTGAATACCTGGTACGAAGCGATTGTTTCGCAGCTGGATCCGGCGTCAAAGCCAACAGGAAATGTTTCCACAAATGCGCGCAAAAGTCTGATCTCGATGTTCATGGATACGGTGTCCGGCGTGTTTGGCCCGATCGTTCCGGCCATTGCGGGCGCGGGAATGATCAAAGGTTTGCTGGCCGGTTTAATCGCCCTCAAGGTGATTTCGGCGAAAAGTGAAACCGTGATGATCATCGATCTGATTGCCAGCGGCGTTTTCTATTTTCTCCCGTTCTTCCTCGCTGTCTCTGCCGCGAGAATCTTCAAAACCAATGAATATCTGGCTGCCGCAGTCGCCGCCTGTCTGATGTATCCGACGCTGATTGACGCCGCAAAAGCGCTCGCCAGCCATACTGCGGATGCGCCAACGGCGTTGTATTTCATGGATATCTTGCCGGTTTCGGTATTTAACTATTCGGCCAGCGTGATTCCGGTGATTTTCTCGGTGCTGGCGCTGAGCTACATTCACCGCTGGGTGGACAAAATCATGCCGGACGTGCTGAAAACCGTTTTCACGCCAACGCTGACGTTATTTATTGCGGCGCTGGTTTCACTGACGGTGATTGGCCCGGCCGGAATTTACCTCGGTAAACTGCTGGCGCTGGGTATTCAGGGGCTGTTTGAAGTGTCATCGGTGTTCGCCGGTTTTATTGTTGGCGCGATCCGCCCGGCGGCGATCCTCACCGGAATGCACCACGCCATGACGCCAATTGCCTTGCAGAACTTCACCGATCAGGGCTGGGACATGCTGATGCCGATGATGTTTATGGCCAACATGGCGATTGCCGGTTCGACCTTCGCGATTTATTTCCATGTGAAAACCCGCGAGCAAAAATCAGTCGTGCTGTCGGCGGCGATTTCCGGGCTGCTGGGGATCACTGAACCGGCGCTGTTTGGCGTGCTGACACGCTATAAAAAAGCGTTTATCGCCACCACGATCAGCAGTTCTGTGGCGTCGGCGTTTATTGCATTCTTCGGGGTGCGGTTGTACGGCTATATTCTGTCGAGCATTTTCAGCCTGCCCGCCTACATCGGTCCGTACTTCATTTATATCGTAATGGGCGTGGTGTTATCGCTGGGGCTGTCATTTACGCTGACATATCTGATGGTCGTTAAAAACAAAGACACCGGAAAATCGGTGCCTCTGGTCAGTCAGGTGCGTTAAATTCAGGCGGCGGCGCTGGCTGCTGCCTGGATTTTATTAGTCAAACGACCGATGTTCTCAATTTCCACTTCAATCGTGTCATTGGCGTTCAGGTACAACGGCGGTACGCGGCTTTTGCCCACGCCGCCCGGTGAACCGGTCATGATCACATCCCCCGGCGAAAGCTGCGTAAACGTGCTGATATAGGCAATCATCTGCGGAATGGTATGCACCATATTAGCCGTGGTGTCGTTTTGCACCAGCCGGTCGTTCAGCCAGGTTTTAATGCTCAGATTCTGCGGATCGCCCACTTCATCCGGCGTCACCAGCCACGGCCCGAACGCGCCGGTGGCAGGCCAGTTTTTCCCGGCGGTGTACCACTTATGCTGCCAGTCGCGCACCGAGCCATCCATATAACAGCTGTAGCCCGCAATGAAATCCAGCGCATCTTCGGCCGGAATATTGCGGCCGGTGCGGCCGATAATGATCGCCAGTTCCCCTTCGTAATCGAACTGGCTGGAAGAGGCGGGTTTGATAATGATGCCGTTATGGCCAACCTGCGAATCGGCGAAGCGGACAAATAACGTCGGCGCGTCGCTGGTTTCATTGAACTCTTTGCGCTTTTCGGCGTAGTTCATGCCGACGCCGAAGATTTTGCCCGGACGGTCAATCACCGGCAGAAAGCTGATGTCGCTCAGCTGAAGATCGGCCGGAAGCTGCGCATAGCGCTGCAATTCGTCAAGCTGATGATGCGCCATGAATTCGTTAATATCCCGGCAACCTGAGTGACGGCCGACATCAATAATGCCGTCTGTCTGGAAGATGCCGAAGCTTTTGGTGTGTTCTTTACTGAGGGTGAAATTAACAATTTTCATAGATGCGCTTAGTTTCTTATTTTACATAAAACAGGTGAATTCACTGGCGTTCAGATTGCGGAGACGCTCACGCCCCTGCAAAGATCGCGAGATTATTGACCGCGCCTCTCATGCCTTCTACTATATTTTTTTACCAAATCGATGAATTTCAGGAATGTATGATTAATAACAGGGACTTAGATTATTTCGTCACCGCTGCGGAGATGATAAATTTGAGACTTGCGTCACAAAATTTAAATATTACGCAGCCCGCGCTATCGAAATCCATCACCCGTTTGGAGAAAGAACTCGGCATTAAATTGTTTAAAAGAGCCGGCCGGGGTCTGGAGCTGACCGAGGCGGGTCGCATTCTTTATCAGCGGGGCTTGGCGCTGCAAAATTCCTATCATGAGATGGCAGAAGTTATGACGGAACTGAGCAGCGGCGCGGGCGGGATTGTGCGTGTCGGCGTGTCGGGTTCCGCGACACAATTTTTACTGCCGGAAATCTGCAAAACGCTGCAATTACAGGTTCCCAACGTAAAACTGGAAATCCAGATCGGCATGAACGACGTGCTGTTTACGCTGATGGAGCGCCACGTCATCGACATTATTATCGGGCCGCTGGTGAACTATGAAAGCCCGGTGGTTCAGGTGCCGGTTACCGCCGATCGCGTGGTCGTCGCGGCGTCACGCGACCATCCGCTGGCGGGCAGGCCGGTTTCGCTGCGCGACATGAGCCGTTACGGCTGGATTTTACCGGCCAAAACCGTGTCGATGCGCCAGTGGCTGGACAAGATGTTCTATGAAAATCATTGCCCGCTGCCGGACGTTAAAGTGGAAATCAGCTCGCTGGCGTCAGTGCCCGGTCTGATCGCCAAAAGTGGCCTGCTCAGTTTTCTTTCTGAAAACATTCTGGTCGAGGAAGAGTTTATCTCCCGCCTGATCCGGATTGATAACGATCAACTGATGATGCCGCGTCGTGTGGGCATTACCTGGCGGGAAGGCGCATTTCTTTCACCCGCGACGCAAAAGGTAATTGAAGTGACGCAAAACGTCGGGAAGAAAATGCAGAGTGAAGCCCGCCGCATGCTGGAAGACTAGGCCAGCCGCGGCGGGAAAGAGCCGGAAATTACACCAGATGGCAGGCGACGCGGTGGCCGCTTTCCACTTCACGCAGTAACGGAATTTCAGCGCGACAACGTTCGGTCGCGCGCGGGCAGCGGGTATGGAAGCGGCAGCCGGACGGCGGTTTTGACGGATCCGGAATTTCACCGCTGACCATTGCCACCGGCTCACTGTCAGGATCAAGCGTCGGCACGGCGGCCAGTAACGCCTGCGTGTACGGATGCAAAGGCTGGCGGAATAAAGCATCGCGGCTCGCGGTTTCCACCAGTTGCCCCAGATACATTACCGCCACGTCGTCGCACAGATGTTCCACCACGCCCAGATCATGTGAGATAAACAGAAACGTCACACCGTGATCGTCGCGTAAATCCGAGAATAAATTGATGATCTGCGCCTGAATCGAGACGTCGAGCGCGGAGATCGGCTCATCGGCAATAATGAATTCCGGTTGCAGGATCAGCGCCCGCGCAATGCCAATACGCTGGCGTTGCCCGCCGGAAAACTCATGGGGAAAGCGGTTGTAATGCAGCGGCGACAGCCCGCAGATTTTCATCACTTCCACCACTTTGCCGTGCAGTTCAGCGCGTGAGCAGAGTTTATGTTCCAGCATCGCTTCGCCGATCGCGTCACCAATACGAATACGCGGATTCAGCGAACTGTAGGGATCCTGAAACACCAGCTGGATTTTCGGTCGCAGCGCTTTAAGCTGTTTCGGCTTGAGCCGGTGCAGGTCTTCACCACGAAACTTCACGCTGCCCGCCGTTTTGTCGTACAACCCGAGAAGCGTTCTGCCGACGGTGGTTTTGCCGCTGCCGGATTCGCCCACCAGCCCGAAAATAGTGCCTTTGCGGATGTTAAAACTGACACCATCTACCGCGCGCAGCTGGCCGGTTTCCTGCCCGAATACGCCGTCGCGGATCGGAAAGTGTTTCTTCAGGCCATCCACTTCTATCAGGTAGTCAGTACTCATCAGATTTTCAGCACTCATGGCTGCAACTCCTTCTGCGTCATTTCATTTGCCGGACTCAGCCCGCTGTAAAAACAGGCCGCCTGCCGCGACCGCCCTTCCAGCGGTGGGATCCCCTGACGACAGCGGTCGGTGGCACGTTCACAACGCTCGGTAAAAGCACAGTACGGCGGCAGCGCAGCCAGATCCGGCACCTGACCGGGAATGGAATACAACCGCCGGCGACGCTCGCCCGGCGTGGGCCGCGACGCGATCAACCCCTGGGTGTACGGATGCAGCGGATTGCGCAGTACCTCCGCCGTTGCGCCCTGCTCAACAATTTTCCCGGCGTACATCACCACCACGTGATCGGCCATCTGCGCGATCACACCCAAATCATGCGTAATGAGCATCAGCGCCATGTGATTTTGCCGCGCCTGATCGCGTAACAGCCGTAAGATCTGCGCCTGCACGGTGACGTCCAGCGCGGTGGTCGGCTCGTCCGCAATCAGCAACTGCGGCTTACAACTGAGCGCCATCGCAATCATGATGCGCTGTAACATGCCACCCGAAAGCTGGTGCGGATAACTGGTCATCAGGCTTTCCGCGCGCGCCAGACCAACGTCGGTGATCATCTTCGTTGCCTTTTCCCAGGCCGATTTTGGCGATTCCCCGAGATGGCGGATCAGCGGCTCAACCAGCTGCTCACCAATGGTCAGCACCGGATTGAGCGCGGTCATCGGTTCCTGGAAAATCATCGCCAGCTGGTTGCCGCGTAGATCCGCCATTTGTGATGCGCGCAGTTTCAGTAAATCACGCCCCTGAAACAGGATTTCGCCGCCATCAATGCGCGCGGCCTGTGGCGGCAGTAATCCCATCAGCGACATCGCCGTGACGCTTTTTCCGCAACCGGATTCGCCCACAATGCCGACGGTTTGCCCGGCCTGAACGTCAAACGTGACGTCCTGCACTGCACGCACACGCCCCTGATCGCTGGAAAAAGACAGCGCAAGCTGATTAAAACGGATCAACGGTTCTGTCATTTTTTACTCCGTTTCATCTTGGGATCGAGCGCATCGCGCAGGCCATCGCCCAGTACGTTAATCGCAATAACGGTGATAAAAATCGCCACGCCCGGTGGCATCCATAACCACGGACGGCGCTGGAAGTCGATCAGGCTGTTGGCCGCGTCCATCATGTTTCCCCATGAAGGCGTCGGTGGCACCACGCCCAACCCGAGATAGCTGAGCGCCGATTCACTGAGAATGGCGTTTGCCACCGCCATCGTCGCCATCACTACCAGAATGGGCACGGTATTGGGCAACAGATGGCCGAACAGACGTCGGCGCGCGGATAACCCGAGCACCTGCGTCGCCAGCATAAAATCACGCTCGCGCAGGGACAGAATTTGCCCGCGCACCAGACGCGCCAGCTTCGGCCATTCCAGCAAACTGAGCATCACGATCACCATGTAGACGCGCGAATCCGGCGAGAAATCCAGTTCCGAGAGCATCGCGCCCATCACAATCAGCAGCGGCAGGCTCGGAATGGTCATCACCAGATCGGCAAAACGCATGATAATTTTGTCAGCAACGCCGCCCAGATACCCCGAAACCGCGCCCATCAGATAGCCGAGTGTCACAGAGAGCAACATGGTAAGCAGGCCGATGATCAGCGAAATACGCCCGGCCAGAAGCAGGCGCGTATAAACGTCGCGCCCAAGAAAATCGGTGCCCAGCCAGTGATCGGCATTTGGCGCTTTATTAATCATCAGTGCATCGGTAGCGTCATCGCGCCATGGCGAATAGTAAGGGCCCACTATGCACCAGACCGCCATGACCAGCAGAAGGATGAGGCAAAACATCGCCAGCCGGTTCTGTCGCAACGATTTCCAGGCCTGCTGCCACGGTGACGGTGTCACCTGCGCCATCGCCGGTATTCCCGCTTCACGAAGCCGGCGGTGTGTTGAAAATAATGATCCAAACATCACGACCTCACACGAATACGCGGGTCAGCCCACGCATAAAGCACATCGGCAATCAGGTTGCCCAGAATGGTGAGAACCGCCAGGAACAGCGTGAATCCCATCAGCACCGGATAATCGCGCGCGGCCAGCGAATCAATATGAATGTGCCCCGCGCCCGGCCAGTTAAAGACCTTTTCGGTGATCAGCGCACCGGAAAACAGCCCCGGCAGCTCGAATCCTAACAGCGTGATAATTGGCAACAGCGCGTTCCGCAGCGCATGTTTGAGGATGACGGTGCGCTCGCGCAGCCCTTTGGCGCGCGCGGTACGGATGAAATCCATGCGTACGACGTCCAGCATGCTGGCGCGGAAATAGCGCGTCAGGCTGCCCGCCTGAAGCATCACCAGCGCAATCACCGGTAATACCAGGTGCGCCGCGACCTGCATCACCCAGGCCCAACCCGTGGCGTCACTGCCGGTATTGGTCATGCCGCCAACCGGCAACCAGTGGAGATCAACCGCAAACCATTTGATCAGCAGCAGGCAAAGGAAAAACGTCGGAAATGACATCGCCGCGAATATCACCACGCTGACGACGTGATCAAACAGCGAATAGGGTTTCATGGCAGAAACAATACCCACCGCCAGCGCGATACCCCAGTACAGCACCATGGCGATAGTCGCCAGCAGGAAGGAGTTCCAGATGTACTGATTCAGCAACTGACTCACCGGGATCTGATATTGCAGCGAAAAACCCAGATCGCCCTGGAGCAGGTTCCCCAGCCAGTGCAGATAGCGGCTAAGCAGAGGCTGATCGAGGCCGTATAACGCTTTGAGTTCGGCGGCACGCTGAGCGGTCAGGGTAATATTGCCGTCGATAAAATCGCCCGGCGTTTTGGCAAACAGCATAAAGATGAGCAGCGAAGCGAGGAACAACATCGGGATGGTTTGAAGCAAACGACGCAGAATGAAATTTCTCATGACTTTCTCATTGAAGCTGCCGGTAAGAACCGGCAGCAACGTGATTTCTGATTATTTGACGATTTTGACATCCGGCAGGCTGCCGGTCAGGCCGTTGTAAATATCCGGTTTGAAACCGGTCACGCGGGCACTGCTGGCCGACAAAATTTTACGGTTGCCGAGCAGGATCACCGGCGGATCGTTCGCCAGAACTTTGTACAGTTCGTGGTAAACCGGCTTACGTTTTTCGATGTCGAGGGTCGCATTACCTTCGTTGATCAGCTTATCCACTTCCGGATTGTTGTAACCCTGCTCCGTGGCCTCTGTGCTGTAGTAATCCCAGACGCCGTCGTGCGGATCATTGAGCGTGCTGGTGCTGAATGACGCCAGATCGTAATTCCCCGCTTTACGTTGCGACATCAGCGCGTTGAAATCCACAACCTGTGGTTTCAGCAGCACCCCAATCTTCTGGTAGTCCTCTTTGGCGATAGGGATCAGGGCGTCGTTCAGTACTTTTTTGCTCACCAGCAGCGTCAGTTCCAGACGTTTGCCGTCTTTCACACGAATGCCGTCAGCGCCGGTTTTCCAGCCCGCTTCATCCAGTAATTTACTGGCCTGCGCCGGATCGAATTTGTACGGATTCACGCCTTCAGTGTTATACGCCCAGGAGATTGGCGCGATCGGCTCGATAGCCACGGAGCCGTAGCCCTGATACACCACGTCGATCAGTTTCTGGCGATCCAGACCGTAAATCAGCGCCTGACGAACTTTTACATCCTGCAATACCGGGCGATGAAGATTGAACTCAATCTTGCTGTAATCGCTGGATCCGTACAGGTTGATGTTCGCAAAACCCAGCAGTTTAAGCTGTTCGATATCATCCGGGCGTGACGTAAAAGCGTCGTAGTCGGTATCGCCGGTCTGGAATAACTGGAAGTTCGTCGACGGATTGGTGACACGATAAATGAAACGTGGCGTCGGAGGCGTACCGCGGTAATAGTTTGTGTTGGCGTGGAAACGGATCTCCTGCCCCGGAATGTATTTGTCGTAAACATACGGGCCGTTACCCAGCGGTTTGCCGTGCAGCGTGCGCAGTGTATCGAGATTTCCACGCTGATAATCTTTGCCGTAATAGGCTTTCGACAGCACCGGCCCGCCGATTTTTTGCAGCGTAGTCGCGCCCGGTTGCGTGGTTGTCACCTGAAGGGTCAGCGGGTCGATAACTTTCAGACCACTGACGCTGTCCGCTTTGCCCTGCTTATATTCATCACCGCCGGCAATGTGTGCCAGCGTGATATCGGTGTCGCCGTCATATTTCGGGTCGTACAACACGGTCAGTGTGAACGCGACGTCTTCCGCCGTCAGCGCTGAACCGTCGCTGTACTTGAGGTTCGGACGCAGTTTGATGGTATACGTTTTGCCGTCCGGGCTGACCGTCCAGCTCTCCGCCAGACCCGGAACCAGTTTGCCCTGACTGTCCCAGTCAATCAGGCGGGCGAAGATCACGTTGGTGACGTTTTCATCCCAGCCATTCACGAAGAAGTAAGGGTTAAAAATGCCCTGCGGTTCGGAGATCCCGGCGATCACGGTGTCCGTACGCAGTTTCGCGGCAGCAGGCACCTGGCTGGCGTCTGTGGCCGGAGTGATGCCTTCTTTAAGAACATCGTCCGCAAAGGATAAAGAAGAAAACATCACGGCGCTGGCCAGCAATGCGATTTTAAAAGAAGCGGTGCGGCGCGCGCGGGAGACGGATTGCGCGGGGGCAGAAGTGAGTAACGTAGCCAAGTGACATCCCTCATCAATAAGTGTGCAATAGGTTTACAAAACATGACGAAGAGTAAGGTTGGGGTTTGTCCTTGTCTAACAACGAAAAAATATGGCTTATAGCTTTTGGGCAGTACGCTGAAAAAGCCGCCAAAACGGGTAATGTGGAATGATTTCCTGCCCATACCCAGTAAGCACTCACTAACCATTCAGGTCAGGATAATCAGTAAGTTAACTGTTATGGACGTCGGAATCCTCCGGATCCGTACAAAGAAAAACGGCGTATCTCATCGAAGATACGCCGTTCATTTCGGAATGCTTTCCGGCCGGGACTGTCAGGCAGCGGTTTTCTTACTGCGGGAACTGACCTCAGAGAGGATCTCTTTTTGTTTGCTCTTCTCGCCGATCAGCTTGTACCAGCCTGAAAGCTTGCGCAGATCCGGCAACGTCGCCTTTTCTTCAACGTCGTAAGCGCTTAATTTCTCACGATACTCTTCGAAGATGGTGATACAGCGGCGTGCCCACTCGCCTTCCAGCGCCGAACCTGCCACTGCGCGCGGACGGCGCGGTAAGCGCGGGCGCAGTGGTTTACTGGCTTCTGGCGCTGACTCATCGACATACGCGAACTTGATCGAAACAACGGTTCTGCCCTGCTTCACAGGCTCCCAGACCACAGAGATATCGGTATTGGCGTTGATCCGGTTGATCGTCGGTTCAAGCAGCTTCTGGCGGAAGTCACGGTAATCCTCGTATTTGCCTGCCAGACCGGCCTTCTCGCGCATCCAGTTGAGATCCAGGGTCACTTCAATGGCTTTACCGCTGCGTCTGCCGTAGAGGTTCTTGGCTTTGATTAACCAGCCATACAGACGCACGGAGAACGGCGTATCCAGTTTGGCGATATTAGCAAAATTGAGTTTGGTAAAAGACTCTTTTAATTCATATAGATACGGTGCAACGTCCTGACCAAATCTCAGTACAACGGCGCTGTGATCATCACTGCTGACGTATTCCAGCCGCGAGAACCACGAAAGCTGAACGGTACGCACCTTTCCGGTTTTCGTATCCGGTTTGTAGATGGTGACCGGCTTTTTCATCAGGCTTTCTGCAGCTTCACGCAACTGGCGGTGGCTGCTGGTCGGGTTTACCCCGTAGATCCGCTGGTAATCCTGAGGGAAAAGTCGATATAGCGTGTCCGGCTGAGGTTTCCTGCTATCAATTTGTGCCAGCGCCAGGTTAAGCAAGCGCATTTCATCCAGAGTAACGCTGTAGGCGCCTTCAAGAAGATCGTTCCCCTGAACTACGGTGAGTTTATTCAGTTCCATGTAGCAGGATCCATAAGTGGAAAGTAGGTAAATTATTCCACATAAAAAATACTGACGTAAAGTAAAAACAAGGCTTATTTATTCCTTTACTTTCAAATTGTTATAAGAGGATCCTAAAACATCGATCAGGAAAAACTTCCACATATGATTTTCCACCGACTCCGGGATCCTTTTTTTAACATGCTGGATCGGCTCGCTTTTTACAGGAAATTACTCCACTTATCGGACTGAAGATCTCCAGCCCGGAATGTCTGAGATACTCGCTGCTCTCCCCTGCCGATCAGAAAATTCTTCCACATATAAGTCCATACTGCACGTTAACTGACCGTAAACGGCTTTGTGATCCCGTTATCATTTCAACATACCGGCCCGTTCCCTGTCTGAATCGGGATCTACAGGAAAACTTTCCACATATATGTGCCCCGGCGATCAGAAAATGTCTCCACATTTAGGGATACACGATCGGCGATCAGGAAATAACTCCACATATAGGGGGCGTTCCGATCTCAGGAAATCTTTCCACGTATAGCAATGCGCGGGATCAGGAAATACTTCCACGTATTCCATCGTAAGGTGTTAACTGACGGCACAGTTACCGTGAATTCACGCACGTTTGATCAGATAATTCTTCCACATATAGGCAAGTGACAATGTCACATATTTTCTAACCCACTGTTTACAAAACATTATATTTCCAGAGATCGTTTGAATAGCGTTAATCAGATCAGAAAATGTCTCCACATAACCGCTGATTGGATCAGGAAAATCTTCCACATATGCCCTGCTCTGCTGCCCGGATATCGATTTCTGAAGCCGATTATGCCTGACCAGGATGATCCTCTCCCTGCTGCGTGACACAACGTGACGCTGTCACAGGAAATGTCTCCACATTAGGGCTCGTTCTGGGATCAGGAAATTACTCCACCTGTCATAAAAATGAGTTGTGGCAATTTGTTAGTGTTAAATCTAAGCTGATGTTCATGACATGGGTTCCCAATGGAAACTGTCCACAGAAAAAAGCTCCACGTATCCAGTGGACTGATCTGTAAGGGAATTATCCACAGGAAAAAGCTCTACATTCATCATGAAAAGGATCCACATCCAACAGGAAGGATCTCCACTCCGGGCAGGAAATATCTCCACAAGACGCGTTGTATTCTGCTGATTTACTTAATAAAAAACCTCTCTTAAAGAGAAAGATCTAAACTTATAAATAAAAACAAAACACTATTTGATCTTGGGATCCTGATAAGGACTGGCGACGTTAATACGTAAGGGATTAGGAAAAGGAAACACCAGAAGGGACAAGGTTGTGCAGGCTTCAGAAACAAAAGCGGGCCAGAAAAGGCCCGATCCAGACGGAACAAACGATCAGGAACGTTCGTTGGTGATTAGCCAGGCATTGATCAGCTCTGTCAGAACGTCTTTCATCTCGCGATCTTGCAGGAAGCAGCTGGTTTTGAAACGGCGATGCAGCTCTTCATCGATGTTAGTCTGTAACTTCTTCACTGAAGCGGGCGGCTTTGCTACAGCGTCCAGTGCTGTAGTCAGTTGTCTGTGCTGGCCAAGTTTCATTTTCATTTCAACAACTCCGTAATTTCTTTGGTCATAATTTCAATCTCGCCTTTCGCATTACCGTCCGTTGTATCGAAGACTGTTCCGCCATCCATCATGGTACGGATGTATACCTGGCGCTGAGTGGTGCCTGTGCGCAGTGCCGGAACGCCTGTATCAGCAATCGATTCTTTCAAGACTTCCAGCATCTTAGCGGATGCGACTTTCTTGGTGATCAGAAAACGCGCGATGACAGGCTGTAAATTTTCACGCGCCTCAACAACGGCAAGTATAGCGCCACAGGCTGCAAAATCTAAAGGTGACGGTGTCACGGGGATCAGGACTAAATCACTGACCATCACCGCTGCTGATGAAATTGCCGAGATTGCTGCTGCACCGTCGATGACTACGTAGTCATATTCTTTCAACTGCTTACGTACGGTATAAACTTCTTTTTCTGATGCGGCTTCCGCCAGGTCGAACTGGCATTTGCTTTCGTCGTACCAGTTGCTGATGCTTCCTTGTGGATCGGTATCGACCATCACGACTTTATGACCTTGTCGTGCAAGACAGGTTGCGATGTTAATAGAAGTCGTGGTTTTCCCTACCCCGCCCTTCCCGTTCAGGAAAGAAATAATTTTCGCTGCCATAACAACCTCTTGGTGAAGCGCTAAATGAAGATTATTGAATCCCGTAATCATAAGGTTTCGGGATTCATTATTTATGTAATCATAGGATTCTGGGATTTAAAAATCCATGAATCACAGGATTGAAGCACTACTATAAAGTTTACATCCGATGATTTCAATATTTTAGGATTACCGAATTATATTATCCTGTGATTTCAGGATTACGTGATTACCGGTTGATTGATTACGGCGGTAACATAATGTTCAGGATGTTATGATTTTTGAATCCCATCATCCCAGGGTTTTGGGATATCAGGATTGCAGGCGGATAAGGCTGAAGTATCGATCTCAGAGAATAAGGGTGCTAAATGGAGCTACAAGGATTTCGCTATCTTGTGATTTTATGATTCTGCGTTCTTGGGATTTTCGCGGGGATGCATCATGCCAATGAGAGCGCCAAAAAGTTTCGGCTGGTGTTGACGTTCAAAACAGTAGCCATGAAAATCTCACCATCTCACCATCTCACCATCTCACCATCTCACCATCTCACCATCTCACCATCTCACCATCTCACCATCTCACCATCTCACCATCTCACCATCTCACCATCTCACCATCTCACCATCTGATGATTCCTGTATTCAGGGATTTGTGCATCTTTGGATTTCAGAATCATGTGATGCCAGATATGTATCTTATGATTACAGGATTAGATGATTCTTAGACGCCTGAGATTACAAAATCCTGAAACATGCGTATATGAATCGTAGGATTACGGGATTAAGTAATCTTTGAATTATTAATTATCAATTGAAGCACAAACAGGTATGTACGGCACGAAAGGATTACAGGGTTACATGATTCCGTAATCTTGAAGAGGATCACAGGAGTATAAGATTACACGTTGGTGAGTGCTCAATGGACTTAACTTATTATGTGTATCACGTAATCCTGGGATGTAGAGTGAATCTCAGGATTGCATGATACTGTTTTGGATTCTGTGATTCCATAATCATTTTAATAAAATCAATTATTTATCAACACGAGGTGGAGCTGTGTATAATCAGCCTTCAGAGGATGTCAGGATTCAATGATTTCCACTAGGATTTTGAGATTACAGGATATCCATAATAAATCACGGGATTATAGGATTATCATGATGCGCTGGGATTCGGCGATTCCATGATTATGGAGATAATGAATGCAGAATATTAAGATTCAAGGATTCTGGGATTTATGATTGAATAAGATTACAGAATCTTAAGATTTCAGGATTGTCACGGCTTGTGATGACAAGATGACAAGATGACAAGATGACAAGATGCAGGAAAAGCAAATCCCAAGATTATAATATCTCGGGATTTGGGGATTTGGGGATTGTAAGATTCAGAGATTTTAAAAGCAGAATTAATGAGTTACCACATCCAGTGCGCGCAGGTGTTCGGGCAACCAGGAAAGCAGAACTTCTGATCCGGCTTTCCAATCCGGATTCATGTGTGCGGCAGAAAGCTTAACCATGAAATTATCCTGACCAGCAACTTCAGTCATCATACGGACATGGTCGCCGAGATAGATGAACTGTTTAATCCGCGCTTTGACCTGTTCCATACCCGGCTGAGGATTGTTGATACTGATCCGCTCGGGGCGGATTGAGAGCAAAATTTTCTTACCGGGTGAACTCGGGCGAATTTTAACGGCGCGAAGAATTGTGCCGTCATCGAGAGATGCGCGATAAAAATCACCTTCGGCTGCCGTATTGGTTGCCAGCAGACTGTTATTTTCTCCAATGAACTGTGCAACAAACGCATTATCCGGTTTTTCATAAATCACACTCGGGCTGTCCATCTGCTGGATAACGCCGTCGTTAAATACCGCAACGCGGTCAGACATGGTCATCGCTTCGCTTTGATCGTGTGTCACATAGACAATCGTCAGATCCAGCATCTGGTGCAATTGCTTGATTTCCATTTGCATATGTTCGCGCAGTTGTTTATCCAGCGCCCCGAGCGGTTCATCCATCAACACCAATTTCGGTTCGAACACCAGAGCGCGGGCGAGGGCGACACGCTGCTGTTGCCCGCCGGACATTTGCGCCGGATAGCGATCTGCCAGCGGTTTAAGTTTGACCATATCCAGAATACGGTCAACTTTCTCCTTGATATCCGTCTTGTTAAGACGACGTATCGTCAGCGGAAACGCCAGATTTTCGGCCACCGTCATGTGCGGGAACAAGGCGTAATTCTGGAAAACCATCCCGATATCACGCTGATGCGGAGGCAAATTATGCAAAGGTTTATCGCGTAGCAGAATTTCTCCCTGAGTCGGCGTTTCAAACCCTGCAAGCATCATCAGGCTGGTTGTCTTGCCGGAACCTGACGGGCCAAGCAGCGTCAAAAACTCACCCTCATGGACATCAAGATTGAGGTTTTTAACGACCAGTTTATCGCCGTCATAGCTCTTCTTGATATTTTTGAAGCTGACATACGTTCTCATAACAGGTACTCCGCGAAGAAAAATACTGGAAAGTGGATGACGTAACCCGGCACAAATCATGCATAAAACATCCTCAGAAGGAGTGTTTGTGTGGCGTTATTAAAAATCTTTACCACCCGTCCGAAACGCTAACAAGCATTTTTTAGCAAAAAACCACAAAAAAGGAGCCTGAGAGAAATCTCGCAGGCTTATGAATTTTATTGCTATTTTTAAAAGTCTTCTGCTTATTGCTAGCAATATGGAAGGGGGATTACGCAGGATCAGGCAAGTCGTCAGCTTCCGATTCGGTGAGCTCAATCATCGCCTCCTGCGCACTACAAGATTGCAGCCTGCGCCGTAAACAATCCACGATATGCCCAAACGCGGGCACAATTTCTTCCTCCGAAACACCGCCATAACCGAGCAAAAGCCCGCGCCGCGGGGCCGGACGCAGGTAATAAGCGGAAAGCGGGCGGGTCAGCACACGCTTTTGCTCCAGCTCAGCGCTCAGCGCTACGTCATCAATCGAATCCGGCAACGACAAAATCAGATGCAATCCGGCATTGCTGTTTTCGCTTAAAAACTCCGGCCCGAGCTCCTGCTCAATCAGCTTCGTCAGCACATTACGCCGCTTGCCGTAAATCAGCCGCATCCGGCGGATATGTGCCGCGTAATGACCTTCGCGTATAAATTCCGCCAGCGTAAGTTGCGTCAGTCCGTTACCCGCCCGGTACAACTCGGAATGTGCAATCTTGAGGCGCGAAGCCAGAGGGCGCGGCAAAACGACGTAACTGATTCGCATCGCCGGGTACAGCGTTTTGCTGAACGTCCCGATATAAATCACAGGTGCATCGCTGCTCAGGCCTTGCAACGCGGGGATCGGACTGCCGGAATAACGAAATTCGCTGTCGTAATCATCTTCCACCACCCAGCTGCCTTGCTGGCTGGCCATCGCGAGAATTTTTTGTCTGCGCGCCAGACTCATTACCGCACCCAGCGGATAGTGATGTGACGGTGTCACGCATATCAGTTTAGGCGCGCGGCTTTCTGGCGGATTTTCAGGCGGATCCATACCGTTTTCATCCACCGGAATTGGCTGAATATCCACGCCGTTGATGGTTAGTACATTGCGAATGCCCCAGTAGCTGGGTTCTTCAATCCAGGCGACATCGCCCGGATCGCAAAGCATTTTTGCCAGTAAATCCAGAGCCTGATGCGTACCGGCGGTGATGAGGATCTGGTCGGCAGTGCAGTCCACCGAGCGTGCAATACGCAGATAATCAGCGAGCGCATGCTGAAGTTCCGGGCAGCCACCGTGGCGCGAATAGGTGAGATATTCCGGATGCAGACGGCGGCTCAGGCGGTTTTGCAGCTTGCGCCAGATGTCATGAGGAAACTTTGTTACATCCGGTACGCCCGGCATAAACGCGCCCCACTGGTGCGACGCCACGCCGGTGCGCGTCAGCAAATTTGAACCGCGTTTGGAAAGTGAAACATGGCTGCGGAGCGGGGCACAGCGTGTGGTGTTTTTGTCGGCGATCACGCCGTCTTCCGGTAAATCGGATGTGACGAAGGTACCACTTCCGGTACGCGTCTGAATGTAGCCCTCAGCCTGCAATTGCTCGTAGACCGCCAGCACCGTATTGCGCGAAATATCCAGTTCTTTGGCCAGGTCCCGGGATGCGGGTAAACGGCTGCCGGGGCTGATGCTGCCGTCAAAGATAGCCTGTTGTAATGCCTGATAAACGCGCCTGTTCAGCGTGCCTCCTGAAGATTCAGAAAGCCCGGTGAGACGCTGAAAAATGAGGTCAGAGAGCAGTGAGCGCAAAAGTGGATCCTCAAAATAATTAAAACTGGTTCTGGATTATAGAACCGCTGACAGGATAAAAAACAAGGACAGATTGCTATTTCGACAAATTGTTCACCTTGCAACCGGCAATCTCCAAAACATAACCCTCAGGCAGGAGCGAAAGATGAGTCACAGCGAACTGGAAAAACGCCGTAAAGAAGCGACACCGCGTGGTGTCGGCGTCATGTGTGATTTCTATGCAGCGAAGGCGGAAAACGCAACGTTGTGGGATGAGCAGGGTCGGGAATATATCGATTTCACCGCCGGGATCGCCGTGCTCAATACCGGTCACCGCCATCCGAAAATTGTCGAAGCGATCCGCAAACAGCTCGACCTTTTCACGCACACCGCCTACCAGATTGTGCCTTATGCAAGCTTTGTCACGTTGGCCGAATGCATCAACGAAATCGCTCCGGTGACAGGAAATGCGAAAACCACCTTCTTCAGTACCGGTGCCGAAGCGGTAGAAAACGCGGTGAAAATTGCCCGCGCGGCCACCGGTCGCCCCGGCATTATCACTTTCTCCGGTGCATTCCACGGCCGCACCTTACTGACCATGGCGCTGACTGGAAAAGTCGTGCCATACAAAGTGGGTTTCGGTCCATTCCCGGCATCAGTATTCCACGGTCAGTACCCGAATGCGCAACACGGCGTCAGCACCGAAATGGCGCTGGAAAGCATCGAACGAATTTTCCGCAGTGATATCAGTCCGCAGCAGGTTGCCGCCATTCTTTACGAACCGATTCAGGGCGAGGGCGGTTTTAATATTGCGCCGGAAGATTTTGTGAAAGGTCTGCGCGACATCTGCGACCGTCACGGCATCGTGCTGATTGCGGATGAAGTGCAGAGCGGCTTTGCGCGTACCGGCAAAATGTTTGCATCTGATTACTACCCGAATTCCCGACCGGATTTAGTCACCATGGCGAAAAGCCTGGGCGGCGGGATCCCGATTTCAGGCGTGACCGGTCGCGCTGAACTGATGGATGCGCCGGAACCGGGCGGTCTGGGCGGCACTTACGCGGGCAACCCGCTGGCGGTGGCGTCGGCGCTGGCGGTTCTCAAAATCATCGAAGAAGAAAAACTCTGCGAACGCGCGAGTCGTCTGGGTGCGGAATTGGTTGAAACGCTGGAAAAAGCCAAAGCGAAATGCCCGGCGCTGGTTGATGTGCGTGCGCGCGGTTCCATGGTCGCGGCAGAATTCAACGATCCGGCGACAGGCAAACCGTCGGCAGAACTGACAAAACAGTATCTGCGTAAAGCGCTGGATGCCGGATTGCTGATGCTGAGCTGCGGCGTCCATGGCAACGTGATCCGTTTCCTGTATCCGCTGACCATTCCTGATGCGCAGTTCAAAGACGCACTGGCTATTTTGTCCCGTGTGCTGGCTGACTGAGGAACGCTATGCAACTCAAACATACTGAACTCCTGCGCCAGCAATGCCTGATCAACGGTGAATGGGCCGACAGCGAAAATGGCGAACGCGAGGACGTCGTCAACCCGGCAACGGGCGCGGTAATCGGCAGCGTACCGCAGATCACCACCGCGCAAACGGCGCAGGTTATTGCTTACGCCGAACAGGCGCAGGCGGTCTGGCGGGAAAAAACTGCCAAACAACGTGCCGCGCTGATGCAGAAATGGGCGCAACTGATGCTCGAAAATGCGGACGACCTGGCTGCGTTGCTGACTGCTGAACAAGGCAAACCGCTGACGGAGGCAAAAGGCGAAATTGTTTATGCCGCATCGTTTATCGAATGGTTTGCCGAAGAGGCGAAACGCGTGGAAGGCAGCGTGCTGGCACCGGTTCAGGCGTCACAACGCATGCTGGTTCTGAAACAACCGGTTGGCGTTTGCGCGGCCATCACACCCTGGAATTTCCCGGCGGCGATGATCACCCGTAAAGCCGCACCGGCGCTGGCCGCAGGTTGCGCGATGATCGTGAAACCCGCAGAACAAACGCCGTTCAGCGCTTTAGCGCTCGGGCAACTGGCGGTCGAAGCGGGCATTCCGGCGGGGGTATTGCAGGTGATCACCGGTTCCGCGCAAAAAGTCGGCAAAGTGCTGTGCGCGAGTCCGGTGGTTCGCAAACTGAGTTTTACCGGATCCACGGAAGTCGGGCGCATCCTGATGGCCCAAAGTGCGCCGACGGTGAAAAAACTCTCTCTCGAACTGGGCGGTAACGCGCCGTTTATCGTGTTCGATGACGCCAATCTCGAGCGCGCCGTGGCCGGTATTATGGCTTCGAAGTTTCGCAACAGCGGGCAAACCTGCGTCTGCGCTAACCGGATTTATGTCCAGCAGGGGATTTACCCGGCGCTGGTGAAACGGCTGGTAGAAGAAGTGGAAAAACTGAAAGTGGGCGAGGGTTCTCAAACCGGCGTCACGCAGGGGCCGCTGATCGACGACGCAGCCGTCAGCAAAGTGCGTGAGCATATCGACGATGCGCTCTCACACGGGGCAACAATACTGACCGGCGGCGAGCCGCACGCGCTGGGCGGCACGTTCTTCCAGCCTACCGTGGTCGGCGGTGTGACATCTGCGATGAAATTTGCGCGCGAAGAAACCTTCGGGCCGGTCGCGCCGGTTTTCAGTTTTACCGATGAAGCGCAGGTGGTGGCGATGGCGAACGATACAGAATTCGGGCTGGCTGCTTATCTCTTCACGCGTGACGCTGCGCGCCAGTGGCGGGTATCGGAAGCCCTGGAATACGGCATGGTGGGCATCAATACCGGTCTGATTTCCAACGAAGTCGCGCCGTTCGGCGGTATTAAACAGTCCGGTCTGGGGAGGGAGGGGTCCCGCCACGGTATGGACGACTATCTGGAAATGAAATATCTGTGCATCGAACTGGGTGAGTAATCCTGACGCACAACGTCCCGATAGGGTGCAGAAATGCACGTCAGCTGTGCAAGGTTCATTAATAAAAAGAAACTGAGTGGTCATGAGGCACAAAAAAATCACATAACGCCTCTGCAAAACCTGTCCGCCCGTCATTTACGGCGTGGCGGACGGACTCAACAGTAATGGCATGGTTTATGCTTCGTTATAAAATATGATGCATCATATTTTTAACAATGCCGTTACCTTAGCGCTTTCATTACTTTTTTAGTTAACCCAGGAGTCACAGCATGTTTAAAAAGATTGCCCTTACCACTCTTCTCGCCGGGTTGGTGTTTCAGGCTCAGGCTGAATCTCTGACAGTGATCTCTTTCGGCGGTCTGAATAAAGACGCTCAGGACAAAGCGTTTTACAAACCTTTCGCAGCAGCCGGTAAAGGCACCATTGAGCCGGGCGAATACAACGGTGAAATGGCCCGTATCCGCGCCATGGTAGAAACCAAACAGGTGGGCTGGGACGTGGTGGAAGTCGAAAGCCCCGAACTGATCCGTGGCTGTGATGAAGGGCTGTTTGAACCGCTGGACTGGAGCAAACTGGGCGACAAAACGCAGTACGTGCCGGGCGCGGTAACCGAGTGTGGTGCGGGCATTTTCCTGTGGTCAACTGTGCTGACGTATGACGCCAGCAAACTGAAAAAAGCGCCGACCAGCTGGGCTGATTTCTGGGATGTAAAAGATTTTCCGGGCAAACGTGCGCTGCGTAAAAGCGCGAAATTCACGCTGGAAATCGCCTTACTGGCCGATGGCGTGAAGCGTGAAGACATCTATAAAGTGCTCGCCACGCCAGCCGGTGTGGAACGTGCCTTCAAAAAACTTGATCAAATCAAACCGAACATTCAGTGGTGGGAATCCGGCGCGCAACCGCTTCAGTGGCTGGTGTCCGGGGACGTTGTGATGACTTCTGCCTACAACGGCCGCGTGAGCGCCGCGCAGGGTGAAGGTCATTACTTCAAAATGGTCTGGGACAACAGCCTGTATGACCTCGACAGCTGGGCTATCGTGAAAGGGTCCAAACATAAAGATCTGGCCGAACAGTTCATCGCTTTCGCCAACAAACCTGAAAACCAGAAAGTCTTCGCCGAAACCATCCCCTATGGGCCGACTGAAAAATCAGTCACCGGCATGATTGACCCTAAATATGCGCAGAACTTGCCAACTGCCGAGAAAAACCTGGCAGGCGCTTTGCAGGTAGATACTAACTTCTGGATTGAGCATGGCGAAGATCTGGAACAGCGCTTCAACGCCTGGGCTGCTAAGTAAATACCCGTCATCCTTCGGTCTGACTCTGCTTTGGCTTCGCTCACGAACCCCGGTCACAGTCTTTTGTGTGCTCCCGGGGACTTGCTCACTCGCCGCCTTGATTCAGACCGAATGATTTTGTGCTCAGCACCTGTGAAAAAAGAAATCAGAACCCGCAGCGGGAGAAAATTATGAGCCAGACCGAAATGCTGACGACACCGGTGCCGGACGACGCCGCTTCAGGGCCGACGCTGCGTCAGCGCCTGCGCAAAGTAGAAGCGGCGTATACGCGACGTTCTTTGTTGCTGATTGCGCCACTTTTGTTATTTGTGATTGTCAGCTTCCTGTTCCCGATTGCGTCCATTTTGGGTAAGAGCGTGACCAACCCGGAGCTTGGCGAAACCCTGCCGGAAACCGTGGCGCAGCTTGCGCATTGGGAAGGCAAAACTGTGCCGGATGAAGCGACGTTTTCCGCGCTGGTGACGGATCTGCGCAACGCCCGCAACAGCGGGCAGATGGCGACTATCGCCAAACGTCTGAGCTATGAGGATAACCGCTACCGGAGCCTGATCACCGGCACATTACGCCATGTGCCCGAAGGTACCGCGCCGGTCAAAGAGGCGCTGATCCAGAGCATGCCGCTGTGGGGCGAAATGAGCACCTGGCAGACGTTGCAGCGCGCGGCGAAACCGCTGACTTCCTATTACCTGCTGGCTGCGTTTGACCGCAAAGTTGACGTCGATACCGGCAAAATTACTGCGCTGCCGCCGGACCAGGCGCTGTATGTTAACGTTCTTCTTCGCACCTTGTGGATGGCGCTGGTCGTCACGCTGTGCTGCGTTGCACTCGGTTATCCGCTGGCGTACTGGCTGGCGAAACAACCGGCCGGTCGCGCCAATCTATTGATGATTTTGGTGTTACTGCCGTTCTGGACATCGCTGATTGTCCGCACCGCCAGCTGGATTGTTTTGCTGCAATCCGGTGGTCTGATCAACCGCGCGCTGCTTTCCACCGGCATCATCGATCATCCGCTAGTAATGGTGTTCAACCGTCTCGGCGTTTACATCTCGATGACGCACATCATGCTGCCGTTCATTGTTCTTCCTTTATATGCCGTGATGAAAAGTATTTCGCCGAACTATGTTCGCGCGGCGATTTCACTCGGCGCGCATCCTTTCTCCGCGTTCTGGCGGGTGTATGTGCCGCAGACCTATGCCGGGGTCACGGCGGGTGCGCTGCTGGTATTCATGATGGCAATTGGTTACTACATTACGCCCGCGCTGCTCGGCGGGCCGGGCGATCAGATGGTCAGTTATTTTGTGGCGTTCTTCACTAATACCACGATGAACTGGGGAATGGCGGCGGCGCTCGGGAGCCAGTTGCTGGTGATTGTTGTGCTGCTTTATATCGTTTATATCCGCGTGACGCGCACCAAAGCCGAAGTGGCTGCGAACTAAAGGGGCCTGACCATGAAACACAGTATGAAACAAAAAGGGGCGCTGATTTTGCGGTTGTGGCGCTGGTGTTTCAACTTCTACAGCGCGGCAATCTTGCTGTTTCTGATTGTGCCGGTGCTGATCATTGTGCCGCTGTCGTTTAATTCCGGCTCGTTTCTGAGTTATCCGCTGACCGGTTTTTCGCTGCGCTGGTATCACACGTTCTTCCACTCGGATGAATGGCTGAGTTCGCTGGGAAACAGCCTGCTGATTGCGCCGCTGGCGACGATCCTGGCCACCGTATTGGGTGTTCTGGCCTCTGTCGGATTAGTGCGCGGGGAGTTTCGCGGCAAATCTCTGGTGATGGCAATTCTGATTTCGCCAATGATTGCGCCGGTGGTGATCATCGCCGTCGGGATGTTCTTCTTCTTTGCCCGCGTTTCCCTGCTCAACAGTTATCTGGGGCTGGTGCTGGCGCACGCGCTGCTCGGCGTGCCTTTTGTGGTGATTACGGTTACCGCAATCCTCAAGAACTACGACCGTAATTTATCGCGCGCCGCCGCCAGTTTGGGCGCTTCGCCGTGGCGTGTATTTCGCAAAGTGACGCTGCCGCTGATTGCACCCGGCGTATTTTCCGGTGCGCTGTTTGCGTTTGCGGCCTCGTTTGACGAAGTGGTAGTGACATTATTCCTCGCCAGCCCGCGTCAGCGCACATTGCCGATCCAGATGTTCGCCGGTATCCGCGAAAACCTTGACCCGACGATTGCCGCTGCGGCGTCGCTGATGGTCGGCGCATCGCTGATTTTACTGCTGGTGATGGAACTGCTGCGCCGCCGGGGCGAACGCCTGCGCCATTCTTTCGCCGCACATTAAACATAAATGACTCAGAGGACTTTACAGGTCCTCTTTTTTTGATTATTCCTGATGCATCAAATATCAAAACGACAAGGACCTTCATCATGACAGAGAAAAAAACGTTACTGCTGACCGGAGCAAGCCGCGGTATCGGTCACGCAACGGTGAAACATTTTTATGCTGCAGGATGGCGGATTTTCACCGCGTCGCGTCAGAACTGGGTGGATGAATGTCCGTGGGCAGAAGGTTTTCTTAACCATATTCATCTGGACCTGGAAGACATCGACAGCGTGCAAAAAGCGTTGCCGATGATTAAAGAGCGCCTCGGCGGACGGCTCGATGCGCTGGTAGATAACGCCGGGATTTCGCCAAAAACGCCGGCGGGCGGGCGCATGGGCGTGCTCGGCAGCGATTACGCCACCTGGTTGCAGGTGTTCAACGTAAACCTGTTCTCGACGGCGATTCTGGCGACCGGATTATTTGATGAACTTAAGGCCGCGCAGGGCAGCATCATCAACGTTACGTCGATTGCGGGCAGCAAAGTACATCCGTTTGCGGGCGTGGCGTATGCCTGTTCCAAAGCCGCACTTTCCACCCTGACCCGTGAAATGGCGCATGAGTTTGGCCCGCACGGCGTGCGCGTTAATGCGATTGCGCCGGGGGAAATCGATACCGCCATTCTGTCGCCGGGCACGCAGGAAATCGTCGAGCGCAGCGTGCCGTTACAGCGTCTGGGCAAAGCCGAAGAAGTGGCGTCGCTGATTTATTTCCTCTGCACGTCGGGCGCGTCTTATGTGAACGGCGCGGAGATCCACGTAAACGGCGGTCAGCATGTCTGAAACACCGTCACTGCTGACTACCGAAGTGCCGCGCGTCAGCCCGTTGCAGGCCGAAAACATCGCCGCGCAAATCTACGGGCTGGAAGGTTCCGCGCAGGTTTTGGGCGGAGAGCGCGACAGCAATTTTTGCCTGACCACGCTTTCAGGCCGCGCTTACATGCTGCGGTTTGTGAATCCGGCGGAAGTGCCGGAAGAAGTCGATTTTCAGACCGCTATTCTCAGTCATCTTGCCCGGCGCGACAGCCAGCTGCCGGTTCCGCGTTTGCAGGAAAGCCGCAGCGGCGAACTGACGCCTCAGGTCAGCGTCGCCGGGCAGAACCTGACTTTACGCGCCGTCAGTTATCTTCCGGGCACTGCGCAATTTCAGGTTCCGCGATCTCAGACACTGATGCGCGAACTTGGCGATACGCTGGCGCGTCTCGACATTGCGCTCAGCGATTTTGAACATCCCGGCGCAAAACGGGATTTATTGTGGGACATCAGCGATATGTCACGCCTCGAAGGCTGGATCCCGCATCTGACTGACCCGGAGCAGCGCCACACCATCAGCCGCGTGCTGGATATCCATCAGCAAAAAGTGGTGCCTGCCAGCCGCTTTTTGCGCAAGCAGGTGATCCACAACGATTTGAACGCGCACAACGTGCTGGTAAAAAGCGCAGACCCGCAGCGTCTGGCGGGGATTATCGATTTTGGTGATGCGCTGCGTGCGCCGCTCATCAACGAACTGGCAACGGCGCTGGCGTATCAGCTCGACAGCCAGGGCGAAAATCTCTTCCAGTATTGTCGCCCGATGATTGCGGCGTACACCGCCCGTCAGCCGTTGAGCGAGGCAGAACAACACGTTTTGCCTGAACTGGTGGCCTCGCGTCTTGCGCTGAGTCTGCTGATCGCCCAGCACCGCGCCGTGTTATACCCGCAAAATCGTGACTATATTTTGCGTAATCAGGCGCACGCGTGGGGCAGCTTATCGCGTCTGATGGCGCTGTCGTTTTCGCAGACTGGCGAGATTTTCAGTCAGTCTTGTACCTCTGATTGGCCGTATAGGGAGCAAAAATGCTGACTCAGCAACAGGTTCTGGAAGGCCGCCAGCAGTGGCTGGGCGGCGGTTATCGTCTGTTTTATCAGGAACCGCTGCACGTCGTGCGTGGCGAAGGCGTCTGGTTGTACGACAGCGAAGGGCGTCGCTATCTGGATGCTTACAACAACGTGGCGTCCGTGGGGCATTGCCACCCGGCCGTTGTCGAAGCGATTGCCACGCAGGCGGCGCAGCTCAACACGCACACGCGGTATCTTAATGACGCCATCGTAGAGTTTGCTGAAGATTTTCTGACGGAATTTCCGCCGGAACTGCGCAATCTCACCATGACCTGCACCGGCAGCGAAGCCAACGATCTGGCGCTGCGCGTGGCGCGGCAAATCACCGGCGGGCAGGGCGTTCTGGTCACGCGCTGGGCGTATCATGGCGTCACCAGCGCACTGGCCGGACTTTCGCCTTCACTCGGTGACGGTTTTGAGCAGGGCAAAAATGTCTGGCTGATTGATGCGCCGGATACTTTCCGCCGCAAGGGCGCTTTCGCCGATGGCGTGGAACGGGCGCTGGAAGAAATGAAACAGGCTGGCGTAAAACCGGCTGCGCTGCTGCTGGACACTATTTTCTCCAGCGACGGCGTTTTCAGCCCTGAACCAGCCGAAATGCAGCGCGCGGTGGCGCGGGTGCGTGCGGCGGGTGGATTATTTATCGCCGACGAAGTGCAGCCCGGTTTTGGCCGTACCGGCAGCCAGCGCTGGGGCTTTGCCCGTTACGGCGTGATGCCGGATCTGGTGAGTCTGGGTAAACCGATGGGCAACGGCCATCCGGTCGCCGGGCTGGTTGGCAGGCCGGAACTGTTCGCGGAATTTGGCCGTCGTCAGCGTTATTTCAACACCTTCGGCGGCAATCCGGTTTCGTGCCGTGCGGCGCATGCGGTTTTGCAGGTTTTACGACGTGAAGAGCTGCAACAAAACGCGCAACGGACGGGGGAAATTCTGCGGGAAGGGCTGCTGAAACTGGCGGCGCGTTATCCGGTGATCGGCGATGTGCGCGGTGACGGTTTGTTTATCGGCGTGGAACTGGTGAGCGATCAGCACAACACGCCCGCGCCTGAGCTGGCAGCATTTGTCGTTAACCAGATGCGGCACAAGCAGATCCTGATCAGCGCTACCGGCCCGGCGGCGAACGTCCTGAAAATTCGCCCGCCGTTGGTCTTTCAGCCCGAACACGCCACGCTGTTGCTGGAAACGCTGGCGGGCGTACTCGCAGATATCCCGCTCTAAAATCACCTTTCCCGGCTGGCGGCCAGGAATTCGACCATCTTCTGGCTGCCGTCGAGAATGTCTTCCTGAATGGCTTTTCTTGCCGTTGCGCTGTCGCCTTTGCGCAGTGCGCGCAAAATTTCTTCGTGATGTTCGATCGCCATCCGCTCGGAAAAATGTGCGTACGCCTGGGCAATCAGCGGGCCAGTGCGCATCCATAAACTGTCGATGAAATTACTCAGCAGCGGCATGCGCGCGCTTTCGGCCAGCATCAGATGAAATTCACTGTTGAGGCGCAGCGCCTCCGGCAAATCTTCACTGCTGATGGCTTTGCGGTTGTTTTCAATGTTCTGTGCGATGCGCTGTAACTCATATTCGGTGACTGTCTGCGCCGCTTTTTCCGCCCCGAGACCTTCGAGATCTAAACGCAACGTGCGGATTTCCTGATACTGCTGTTCATCCAGCTGCGGAACACGAATATCTTTCGGTGTGCGCATTTCCAGCGCCTGCTCTTTTGCCAGCTGCAAAATCGCATCACGCACCGGCGTCACGCTGGTGCCGACCTGTTCCGCAAGTTCGCGGATCCGCAGGCGGTCATTGGGTTTCAGGCGGCCGGTAATCAGGGCTTCGCGCAAGGTGGCGTAGACGCTGCTGCCCAGATAGGCGTGGTTAATTGAGCTGATGGGATAATTCAAAGTTCACCGTAGCAATAGAGTGCGCGCACCCGGATTAAGGAAGAATTCGTGGAAGCCGATTATACAACATGATGCATCAAATGTGACGGGCAGAAATACTCCGAAGTTTGATACCTATTCCGGGTGATGAGTAATGTGCGATACATCACGGTAATTAATACATAACCTTATGAAATTAAAAAATAATGGGCGTATACCCCGAAAGGAGAGGCCACCTGCGTGCGCGTTGATATCACACAAGGAAAAATTTGACTTAAGCATGAGATGATTTTTTCTTTTGCGAGCTAATGTTATGAAAAATAATGAAGATTGTAAGGATCCCTCAGGCGTTAACCGCCGGGATTTTGTCAAACTCAGCGGCATGGTGGCTGCACTTCCTCTGATCGGCTTTAAATTTGCACATGCAGGCGGGAAAATCTCCGTCGCCTCTCAGGAATTCCCCTCCTCACCGGAAAACATCGTTCCCACCTGTAGTTCATTCGACTGTGGTGGCAAATGTGATATCCGCGCCCATGTTCAGGAAGGTGTCGTTACCCGCATTTCCACCCGTCCGGATGCCGATCTTGACCCGGAAATGCCCATCATGCGCGCCTGCGTGCGCGGGCGCAGTTACCGGAAGTTTGTCTATCACCCTGACCGGCTGAAATACCCGATGAAGCGCGTCGGCAAGCGCGGCGAAGGCAAATTCGAGCGGATCAGCTGGGACGAAGCCACGACGCTGATTGCGGATAATCTCAAACGCATCACGGAAAAATATGGCCCGGAATCGCGCTATGTTCACGTCGGCACGGCGGTCAGCGGCAGCCCGTTCTCCGGCGATACCATGGTGCGCCGGTTGCTGAACCAGACCGGCGGCTATCTCAATACTTATCACTCGGTGAGTATGGGCAATACGGCGGCGGCGACGCCTTACACCTATGGCGCGGCAGCCAGCGGCAATACGCTGGATACGCTGGCGGACACGCCGCTGGTGATTTTGTGGGGACATAACCCGAACGAGACCATATTCGGGCATACCAACCACTATTTTCAGAAAATGAAACAGAACGGCACACGGTTTATCGTGGTGGATCCGCGCTATTCGGATACGGCGGCTTCTCTGGCGGATCAGTGGATCCCGCTGCTCCCCTCCACTGACAATGCGCTGATGGACGCGATGATGTACGTCATCATCACGGAGAACCTGCATGATAAAGCGTTTGTTGAGCGTTACACCCTGGGTTTTGACGAACGTTCGATGCCAGAAGGCGTTCCGGCCAATGAGTCGCTGGTGGCGTACCTGACCGGCGCGAAAGACGGCGTGAAAAAGACGCCGGAATGGGCGGAAAAAATCACGCATGTGCCTGCGCAAACCATCCGCCAGCTGGCGCGTGATTACGCCACCACCAAACCGGCGGCGCTGATCCAGGGCTGGGGCCCGCAGCGTCACAACTGCGGCGAACGCACTGCGCGAGGTTCGACATTACTGGCGACGATCACCGGAAATGTCGGCGTGAAGGGCGGCTGGGCAGGCGGTTATGGCGGTGACAGCAGCCGTAAATTCACCGCCGGCGTGGAAATGCCGGACAATCCAGTAACGAAGAAAATCTCGGTGATGAACTGGGTGCAGGCGGCGGATGACGCCAGTAAAATCACGCCAGCGGACGGGCTGACCGGAGGCGACAAACTGGACAGCAATATCCGCATCCTGTTTTCGCTGGCGGGGAATTATCTGGCAAACCAGAACCCGGATATCCATCAGGCCGTCAAGGTTCTCGAAGATGATTCCAAAATTGAATTTATTGTGGCCAGCGACCTGTTCCTCACGCCCAGCGCGAAGTATGCCGATCTGCTACTGCCGGAAACCAGTTTTATGGAACGCTGGAATATCGGCGAGTCGTGGGGAACCGGCAACTACCTGATCCTTTCTGAAAAGCTGATAGAGCCGCAGTTTGAAAGCCGTACCGACTACGACTGGTTACGGGAAGTCGCGGGCAAACTAGGCGTTGAAAAAGAGTTCAGTCTCGGACGTACGGAAAAAGACTGGATCGTCAGCATCTGGGAGAAAACCCGTGAATCGATGCCGGATGAAAAACTGCCGAACTTTGACGAGTTGCTGATCACCCGCCGTTATCTTTTTAAAGACAAACCGCATATCGCATTCGAAGCGAATATCCGCGATCCGCAAAACAATCCGTTCCCGACGCCTTCGGGCAAAATCGAGATTTTCTCAAAGCGCCTGTATGACATGCAGCACCCAGAAATCCCGGCGTTGTCGCATTACGTTCCGGCGCACGAAGGCCCGGAAGATGAACTTTCTGCCCGCTTCCCGTTGCAGCTGATCACCTGGAAAGGTAAAAACCGCGCGAACTCGACGCAGTACGCCAACCCGTGGCTGAAAGAAGTCCAGGAGCAAAAACTGTGGATCAACCCGGCTGATGCCATGCAGCGCGGCATTGTGCAGGGTGACAGCGTGCGCATTCACAACGATCGCGGCGTGACGCTGATCCCGGCGGAAGTGACGCAGCGCATCATGCCCGGCGTGGTGGCTTTACAGGCGGGCGCGTGGTGGCAGCCGGACGAAAACGGCGTTGACCGTGGCGGTTGCGCCAACGTGCTCAGTTCGGCGCGCATTACCGCGCTCGCAAAAGGGAATTCTCATCAAACCATGCTGGTGGAGGTTGTTAAAGCATGAGCCAATTTATAGATTACGCGCCGGTCAGTGACCGCCAGCTGGGTTTCTTTATCGACTCTTCCCGTTGTTCTGGCTGCAAGGCCTGTCAGGTTGCCTGCAAGGATAAAAACAATCTGGAAGTGGGCCGCCGTTTCCGCCGTATTTACGAAGTGAAAGGCGGCGGATTCGTACCCACCGGGCAGGGTGGCGTTTACAACAACGTCTACGCCTACACGCTGTCGATTTCCTGCAACCACTGCAAAGACCCGATCTGCACCAAAAACTGCCCGACTACCGCCATGCACAAACGTCCTGGCGACGGCATTGTGCGCGTCAATACCGACAAATGTGTCGGCTGCGGCTACTGCGCGTGGTCGTGTCCGTACGGCGCGCCGCAGTTAAATCAGGAAACCGGCCAGATGTCGAAATGCGATTTTTGCGTCGATCTGCAAGCCGCCGGAGAACAACCGGTTTGCGTCGCGACCTGTCCGCTGGGCGCGATCAAATTCGGGCCAATTGACGAGTTACGCGCGCAATACGGCGACCTGTGCGACGTTCAGGGATTGCCGGAGTCCACGCTGACGCAGCCCAGTCTGGTCATCAAACCGCATCAGGGCGCTGAAAAGGGAGGTAAATAATCATGCACGAATGGCCACTTATTATTTTCACTCTGCTGATCCAGAGTTCCGTCGGCATCACGCTGTTCACCACGCTGATCCTGATTTCCGGCGCGGACAAACTGAGCGCCAGAGAAAAGCATCGTCTTGCGCAACCCGCCATGCTGACGGCGTTTATTGCCGGTGCGCTCGGGCTTATCGCGTCCACCGCGCATCTCGGGTATCCGCTCAACGCGTTGCATGCACTGAGCCATTTCAGCAGTTCGTGGCTGAGCCGTGAAATCGTGTTTGCCAGTGCGTATCTGGCGGCGCTGGGATTGGCGACGCTGATTGCGCTTCTGACCAAACGGGTGATCGCGCTGTTAATGGTGATTGCCGTTGCGATGGGCGCGGTGGATATCTTCTGCATGAGCGCGATTTACGTTAACGCTTCCGTTGTCACGTGGATGCACTTCAACACCTACGTGATGTTTGGCGGCACCGCGCTGACCCTCGGCGCGGTCAGCGGAATGTGGACACTGGCGGCGCGTCCGATGCTGGCGTGGGGAACGGTGCGCAGGCTGGCGGTGATGTCGATTGGCGTGCTGATCGCGATCACCGTTTTGCGCCTGCTGGTTCAGCCGGTTTACGGCAACTATCTGGCGAGCCTGGGCGGCGCGGATCTCATCACGTTCCCGCATCAGCCCCTGGAAGCTTACGGGCAGATGGCGGTCACGCGTTTTGCGGCCTGGGCGTTACTGATTGCAGGTGCGTGCGTGACGGCATTGTCTCTGCACACGCAGCGGTTCAGCCGCCTGCGGTTGCTGGCGGGCGCGGTGCTAATCCTTATAGCCGAAGTGATGTTGCGCTTTAACTTTTTTAGCATTCATTAATGAAACTGTTTTCGCTCAATGCCCGTCCGCCCGAAGCCGGTGCCGGACGGGCCTGCGTTCGTAACCAGCTTCCCCTCAACCCTTGCCAGGCCTGCGTGGATGTCTGCGGCGCGGGCGTCATAAAGGTAAACAACGTAAAGATTGAAATAGAAACCGCAGGCTGTACGGCCTGCGGGGCCTGTCTTTTTGCCTGTCCGGCCGGTGCGATTGAAGGCATTACGCCGCCGGAACGTGCTTACCGCGACGGCTGTCTGACGATGCCGCTGAGCCTGAGCGCGCCGTCAGTTAACGAACTGCTGATGTGGCACGTGCAACACCAGATACGCGGCGTCGAGATGGAGGCCGGTGCGCATTCCGGCTGGCTGATGGCGGTTGCCGCGCTGAATATCTGGCTGAAAAAAACCGGTGAACCGCTGTGGAATCTACAGCCGCCTTCTGAAGAGACTCAGCAGGGATCGCGCCGTCACTGGCTGCGGATTAAAGATGATTCCCGCCAGACCGGCTACGTTACACCGGGCGGCAGGGCAAGACGCGCCAGCTTCCCGCAGGTCACTGAATATCGCATCGTGCTGGATCGCGAAAAGTGCTCGTTGTGCGGCGCTTGTGCGCGGGTTTGTCCCGAATCAGCGATGCATATCAGCAACACGTCTTTTACGCTGAACGCGGAGAAATGCACGGGTTGCGGCAACTGCGAAACCCTGTGCTTCGAAAAAGCGATCGGCGCGGAGAAAGATATCGCGGCGGGTTTAGAAATTTTGGAAACAACGGGCGCGGTGTGTACGACATGCCGCCGCCCGTTTACGGCATGGTCAGCAGATGAAAAACGGTGCCCGGTATGCCGGAAGCACCTATTTTCTATGCGCGAGGCGTGAGTGAAAGGCGCATCCCTGCGCCGGTGAAAAGGTTTAAACGCCTGCCTGCTCTGGCGCAGGGTCATCCTGTAAATGCTTTTTGAAGTGTTTCTCGATCTGTTCCAGCGTTTTACCCTGGGTTTCCGGGGCGAAAATCACCGCGAATATCCCGCCCGCCACGCCGATGGCGGCGAACGTGAAGAAGGACCAGGTCAGCCCGATGCTTTCGAGCATGATCGGAAACATAAACGCGATGGAGAAGTTCGTCATCTGCATGGCAAATACCGAGACGCCGTTCGCCATACCGCGGATGCGCATCGGGAACATTTCCGACAGCAACAACCAGGTGACCGGCGACAGCGCGCCCTGCTGGAAGCACAGGAAAATCAGCATCCCGCCGAGCACCAGATAACTTCGCACCGCATCAGGATGGCCGTTGACCGTTTCCGGCATCAGCCAGGTCACCAGCCCGATGGCAAGCAGCGTACAGGTGCAACCAATTTGCCCGGTGAGCAAGAGCGGACGCCGTCCGAAACGGCTCAGCAGCATGATCCCCACGAACGTCATGATCACCGAAATTACGCCGTTCGCGATGGTCGCCATGAGCGACGCATTGGTGCTCAGCCCGGTGGCCTGCAACATCGTCGGCGCGTAGAACATAATCGTGTTCACGCCCGACAGTTGCTGAAGCATCGCGACCCCGATCCCCAGCGCGACCAGCCGCTTCATCCATACGGAAATGGTCTTCTGGCGGCGTGAGTGTTTCTCACTTTTAGAACTCATGGAACTGCGGATTTCGCTCAGTTCTTTCTCGACTTTGCCCGCTTTACGGGTGCGTTCCAGCACGTCGCGCGCCTCGCGGTAGCGGCCATGCATGGCGTACCAGCGCGGTGTGTCTGGCAGGAATAACATGCCCACCCACAAAATCACCGCCGGAACGCATGCCACGCCGAGCATCCAGCGCCACGTCGTTTCGCCGCCCCAGACTTCGTTAATCGCCGCATTACTGGTGTATGCAATCAGCTGGCCGGAAACAATCATCAGTTCCTGCAAGGTTACAAACTGCCAGCGACGGTTAGACGGCACAATTTCGGCGATATAAATCGGCACAATCGCCGCTGCGCCGCCGACGGCCAGCCCGAGAATGAAGCGGAAGATAATCATCAGCACGACGTTCGGTGCCAGCGCACAACCCAGCGAACCGAGCATGAAAATCAGCGCCATTACGAGGATGATTTTCTTGCGGCCAAACCGGTCAGCGACACGTCCGGCGCAGATGGCTCCGATGGCGGAACCCAGTATCAGAAAACTGGTGACCATCCCGGTGGTCACCGAGGTCAGGTGAAGGTCGTGCTTCATAAACAGCAGCGCGCCCGCGATCACCCCTGTGTCGTAGCCAAAAAGCAAACCACCGAGGGTGGCGATGAACGCTATTACTTTTACAAGCGGTTCGGTCGGCTGCGGCGTTTTCTTCGCCTCGCTTTCCTGTCCGTCTTTGAGTTTGTCAGTCACAAGTGCTCCCTGTATTTCATTATTGTCGTTATGGAGTGTGATGCAGATCACACAACTATTAAACGTAACGCATGTTGAGGATTTTGGTAGGAAAAAGGGAAAATGAGGGGTTTGTGGCACGCCGGATGCTGAAATTTCGGAAAATACTGAACAGCGCGCAGGAGCGGGACGTGAACTGGATTACACTTGCTCACAGAGGATAGTCCGGTGGTTTTTTTAACCATTCGGGTAAAATTGAATCAGTTTTCACTTAAGAGAAGTCTGTTTACGATGGGATAAAGCAGCAGGTTTTGCCTGAAACGGCGCAAACCTATATTCTATCGGCCAATTTACTGAGACAGTTGCAACAATGAGGTCTATATGATTATCAAACCACGCATCCGTGGCTTTATCTGTGTTACTGCCCATCCGGAAGGTTGCAAGGCGAACGTTAAAGAACAAATCGATTACGTGACCGCACAGGGTAAAATCGACGGCGGCCCGAAAAAAGTCCTGGTGATCGGTGCCTCCACCGGTTACGGCCTCGCTGCCCGCATCTCCGCTGCTTTCGGTTCTGACGCTGCCACGCTGGGCATCTTCTTCGAACGTCCGGGCGATGAATCTAAAACCGCCACTGCGGGCTGGTACAACTCTGCCGCATTCGAAGAATTCGCTGAAGCAAAAGGCCTGTATGCTAAAAGCATCAACGGCGATGCGTTCTCTGATGAAGTAAAACAGAAAACCATCGAACTGATTAAACAGGATCTCGGTCAGGTTGATCTGGTGGTTTACAGCCTGGCAGCGCCACGCCGTACCCATCCGAAAACCGGTGAAGTGTTCAACTCCACCCTGAAGCCAATCGGTAAGCAAGTGACTATCCGTGGCATCAACACCGATAAAGAAACCATTAACGAAACCACGCTCGAACCTGCAACGCCGGAAGAAATCGCCGGGACTGTTGCGGTGATGGGTGGCGAAGACTGGCAGATGTGGATTGAAGACCTGAAAGCAGCCGGTGTGCTGGCGGATGGCGCGAAAACCACGGCCTTCACCTACCTGGGTGAAGAAGTGACGCAGGACATCTACTGGAACGGTTCTATCGGCGAAGCGAAAAAGGATCTGGACAAACGTGTTCTGGATATCCGCAGCTCACTGTCAGAACAGCACGGCGACGCACGCGTTTCCGTTCTGAAAGCCGTTGTCACTCAGGCGAGTTCTGCCATTCCTGTGATGCCGCTGTACCTATCCTTGCTGTTCAAAGTGATGAAAGAGAAGGGCACCCACGAAGGGTGTATCGAGCAGGTTTACGGCTTGTACAAACAGAGCCTGTACGGCGCTTCTCCGCTGCTGGACAACGAAGGCCGTCTGCGCGCTGACCTGAAAGAGATCGCGCCAGAAGTGCAGGAAGAAGTCGGTAAACTGTGGGACGAAGTCACCAACGATAACATCGCTGAACTGACGGATTTCGCAGGTTACAAAAGCGAATTCATGCGCCTGTTCGGCTTCGGCCTGAACGGCGTTGATTACGCCGCCGACACCAATCCGGACGTGAAAATCAAACATCTGATCCAGATGTAATCTGATTTAACGCGCAACGATTGCTGAAAACCCGGTTCTGCCGAATGGCGGAGCTGGGTTTTTTTATAGCGAATAACTCAGTGCTTTATGGCTTATTTATTTCAGTGCGGTATTACCCGTCTGGAAATCAATTTGTTGTCCCGCCGCAAAAGCACTTCTGATTTCAGCGGCACCTGCTTGCCCATTGTATTTAAATTTTAATTTTCCGGTTCACACGTCTACCGAATGAAAGCTGAGCATAATCCGGGGGGTTTGTGTTAGACACAAAACTACGTCTCACGATGAATTTCATAAGCTGACTGGCGTAGAACATAAAAAAAGCCACTTAATCAGTGGCTTTTGTCGCGACGGATGAGACAGTTCAGCCGTATTTCTTGGCAAAATTCTCATCTGAATCGCATAAGTAAATAATGAACTCAATGAATGCGATTATTGACGGAATAAACGTCCAGCAGAAAATGAGGTATAAGAAACCTTGCCCGATCTTGCCTAAGTAAAACTTGTGGACGCCGAAACCCCCTAAAAAGAATGCTAATAAAGCTGCCGCAATTCTGCTTTTAGTCCCCTGCGTATTAATGCCTTGAGTGGCTCCGCAGTGAGGGCATGCTTTGGCAGATTCGTGGATCTCCTTTCCGCATCCTCTACAAAAAACCATCGATCCCATTTCCTATCCCTTTCCTTATTTGTTGTTATTCGGGCTAATCTTACCCGTTCTTTACATTAAGAAAAAGAGAATGATGGGCGTTGATGGCGCAGAGTGTTCCCTTCAGTTGATGGCAAATAGCCATTCTGAGAATTAAAAAATGCCGCAAACCTTCCCGGTGTGCGGCATTTTCATTTCAACACTGCTGTTGTAATCCATTAGCCATAAGCCACTTTGTGGTTGATATGGTAGAAGGTCGCCGTTGCGGTCATAACGTGCTGATCTTCCTTGCCCGGTTTGTGCGATTCCACATTGGTGATGTGGTAGCCGACGGCACCGGCGTCTAACGCTTTTTTAACAAACGCGCTGTTGAGTTCTTCCATGGACGTAGCCCAGGAAACCGTGGTCACGCCGACGGCTTGCAGGGAGGCTATTTCACGATGCGATAATCCGGCGCGCACCAAAACAGGCTTAACAGCTTTTGGATAGAATATGGATAAAACATCATTTACTAAGCCTTTCATGGATTTACTCCTCACTAATACAGTCTCTATACCCGGATGATTCGGGTATTCAGAATGTGCCGTAATAATCAGAGGCGATTGCGCACTTGAGATATTTATCCGGCACAATGCCAATAAACACCTTTTCATGTTGCGACCTTTAGCTTTAATTGCTAATTCATTGTTAAGCAAACTTCCGCCACAATTAACGCAGTATTTAAAGAGGATATTTACAGTGGGTTACAGGTTCAGTGTTTTTGACATGAACAAATAAAAGGGCGCATTTAGCACCCTTAATCTTATTTCCTCAAACCTGTTTTTAAATCCGGTTCGCCGCGCGCGGTGGTCGCTGCATCAGCTCATGGGTGACAGGATGGTAATAGCGACCCGGCCAGATGACGGAAGGGGGAATACCCAGCGCCTGACCAATCAGCATTTCACCTTTGGGCCACGGTCTGGAAAGCGCATTTGAAAGCGTCGAGGAACTCAGACCGGCAGCGCGGGAAACGGCGGCAAGCGTGGTGCCTTTCTTGCGTAACGCGGCAATGATATCGGCCTGATGCCAGTCCTGATTAGTCATAACGGTTTGCTCCTGTGTTGGCTTGCGCAGGAACCGCGGTGCAGAAGGGCAGAAAAGTGGGGCTATGCGATAGTTTCATTGTCTTACTCTCTGGTTTGTTAATTTAACCACCGCTAGAGCTGCGAAACTCTTAATGGTGGTAGCTCAGACAAGGTTCGCAGTACCGGTACAAACCAGAAACCCGGCCAACCCGAGGGTTGCCCTGCCTGAGCCACCATTGAATGTGCAAACACGAAATCGGTGTTTGACAGGTACAAGGAAGCCCAACACATAATTATCACATATGTGTTACTGGTTTAGTATTCAGGCTGCGAAACCCGGCTGCGGATTTTGCCGCAGCGGGCGCACTATAGCGTAATACAAAGAAGTAAACCAACAGGCTTAATGCGAAATTGAGGTTTGCTTTCCAGAGAAATTTCAAGCGTTGCAGTGAGTTACATTCTGTACTTCCCATAGCAGAAAATGCGTTTGACGGTGAACAAACAAAACGAACGCACTTCCTGAATTCATGACGTCATAAATGGAAGTTTGCTTTTTAATATAAAAGCAATGTTATTTTTTTCTGTTGTCGGTAAATAATATTATCGTCATAGCAGGCAGGGAGTTAGCGTATTTAGGGATGAATAAAAAACGATTTTTATTTTATATTTCTGATGAGATAAGTCTCAAACAAAATTTACGGGGCTCAAAGGGGCTACGCTTAATGAGTTAATAAATTCGCCTCCATAAAAAGGAACTATAATGTCTATTACAACCTTAAAAGAATTATTTATTCATGATTTATCTGATGTTTATAGTGCTGAACGTCAGATAACCAAGGCGCTGCCTAAAATGGCCCGTGCCGCCACTGACCCTAAACTGGTCGATGCTTTCAAAACACACCTTGAAGAAACGCAGGGACAGATTGAAAGATTAGATCAGGTCGTTGAGTCTTCTGATGAAATTCGCCTTAAACGTATGAAATGTCATGCGATGGAAGGGCTGGTAGAAGAAGCGCAGGAGCTGATTGATTCTGTTGAAAAAGGCGAAGTGCTGGACGCCGGGCTTATCGGTGCTGCCCAAAAAGTTGAGCATTATGAAATTGCGACTTACGGAACCTTAGCCGCGTTGGCGAAAAAACTGGGATATTCTCAGGCTGCGAAATTACTTGAAGAAACATTGCAGGAAGAAAAAGACACCGATAAAAAATTAACGGTTATTGCGGGTTCACAACCCGTGACTAAAACTGCAAAGAGTTAATTGCGCACGAACTATTACGTAACGTCCCCTATAATGAAAGGAATAACAATGAGCAAATCTAAAGCGCAGGAAAATTATATTGACTGGGTGCGTGACGCGCATGCAATGGAAAAACAAGCAGAAACCATGCTGACTAAAATGGCGGACCGGCTTGAACATTACCCGCTTTTACAGCGCCGCATCCAGGAGCACATTGTGGAAACACAGGGCCAGCAGAAACTGGTTCAGGATGTGCTGGATCGCCTCGATACTTCCCATTCGGTGATAAAAGACGTAGCCGCAAAAGCCACGGCGATGGGACAGTCGCTGAGCGGAATGTTCGTCAGCGATGAAGTGGTGAAGGGCGGGATCAGCGGCTATGTGTTCGAGCATTTCGAGATTGCCTGTTACAGCGCCCTGATTGTTGCCGCCGAAGCCGTGGGTGACCTGCAAGGCGCACAGACGTTTAGGACGATCAAAGTTCAGGAAGAGCAAATGGCGAAATGGCTGGAGGAGAATCTTCCTGCAGTAACGCAGCGTTATCTCGCCCTGCTTGAAAACCCGGACGTCGATGCAAGTCGCTAGTTCCCGGCCTAAACCACGCACCCAATCCCGCATAAAAAAAGGGCGCTTTCGCGCCCTGTAACTCTTTTCTTAAACGCCTCAGAATCCGATATTCACCCTTACCATGATCATCTGCGAACGGCTGCGCGCATCATCCAGCCCCAGCGTTCCCTGATACGCGATGCCCGGCGTAATGTTGTGTGGCAGCAGGAAATCCAGCCCCATGCCCAGCATGATATTTTCCTGACTGTTGCCGAAAACATCTGCGCTCCAGCTGTCATTGCCGCTGTCCGCATACCCCAGACGGGCGCGTCCCTGATCGCTGAAGGCGTGCGTGTATTCGACACGACTTTGCCAGCGCAACATCGACCAGGTCAGCGGCAACGCGTACTGCGTCCGGATCCCAACGGCGCCGGTGACGTCATTCAGCACTTGTGAGGCAAAGGCTAAATCATAGGCGTCGGCGTTCGATTCGGTGTAGCTGTTCAGACGGGTGCGCGATAATTGCAGACGTCCGTAAGGGGAAATAAGCAGGTCTGGCAGGCGGTAATCGTAACCTGTGGTGACTGCGCCAAATACCTGATAACCACCACGGTCGCCGCGTGCGTAGTGATCCATTTCTGTTACGTAGCGGCGGCTGTCATAGTCCAGACGGCTATAGCCGAGCAGGCCATCGATAAAGTAGTTGTCCGGATGATAACTGCCATAAAACGCTGAACTGACGGAGCGCCCGTTGCTGCGGGAGCCGCTGTCCCCAATGTCGCTGACGTCCCGGCCAAAACCCATCCCCATACCTGCGGTAAATGCAGGGGTGAACTGATAGTCTGCGCCGGTGCTGATCCCCACCAGCGTATGGCTGAAACTCACGCCGTCTTTGCCGGAATGACCAAAGTCGACAAAGCCACCGGTCCAGTAATTGATGCGTGAATTATTGCGGTTGAGCGGATGCTGTGCGGAGGTTTTATCTGTCAGCTGGGGCAATTCGGGGGTCTGACGGTTATTTTCCCAGGCAGAATTCCACAGCGTATCGTCAAGTCCGCGTTCTTTTTTAGACGACGGCATGTTGAAACGGATGCCGTTCATCCCGCTGTGAACACTGGCCGGATTGTGCAGGGTTTCCAGACGATCGCTGAAGTTACGGATCTGAGCGCGCGCAAAATTCTGCGCCGACTGAATCTGGGCACTGACCAGACCGAGAACATCTGGATCTTTTGACGGATCAGGGCGTCCTGCGATGGTGAATGTCACTGTCGCAGGCGCAGATTGTGAATCTTGCCTCAGCAGCACATAACGCAGAGCCACGGTGCCGGAAGCCTGACTTGCAGCATCAAAATCCAGATAGACGCTGTTTTCACTCTGTCCGAGCGTGGCGTTACCTAATGTTTTTGGGGGTAAATCAACCAGGCGCGCGCCGGTGAACGGGCCGCCTGTGGCGCTTTCGGTCAGGTTAACGCGCACTGATTTACCGGCCAGTACGGAAGCGGCATGGCTCGCACCCACCGGCTCCGCAGTGATGATATTGAGTGTATACGTGACCTGACCGGTTACGCCGCTGGCATCCGTTGCCGTCAGCGTGAAATTGCTGTTGCCTGCGGCGGCTGGCGTCCCGCTCAGGGTATCGCCAGCCAGCGCTAATCCGGCCGGTAAAACCCCAGAAATGCGGTACTGATAAGGCGCTGTGCCGCCGGAAGCGCTGAACGTCTGACGGTAACTTGTGCCTGCACGACCCTCCGGCAACGCCCCGCTGGCGGGCGTAAATGCCAGCGTCGTGGCGGTAACGTTAAGTGTGACCGTCGCCTGTGCCGCGCCAAAATTGTTGGACGCGCTGTAGATGAAACTGTCGCTGCCGGAATATCCCGCGACAGGCGTATAGCGGATTTTCAGGCTTTGGATCCGCGCAGTGCCGTGTGCGGGTTGTTGCACAATGGCAAGCGACGTTACTGCGCCGCCGGATAACACCGGTTCAATCAGATTCTCACGGGTATTGGCGACCACGGTTGATGACACCGCGCTGACGACCGGTGCCTGACCGGCAACGATAAGCTGATAACTGACCGTGCCGGTGATCCCGGAGTTATCCGCAGCGCTGACCTGAATTGTATAGCGACCAGATACCGTCGGCGTTCCGGAAATTTCGCCGGTGCTGGCGCTGATTGTCAGGCCGGCGGGCAGGCCGGACGCGCTGTAGGTGTAAGGCGAAGTGCCGCTGCTGGCCGTGATGGTCTGTGACCACGGCGTGCCCGCCGTGGCAGAAGACAATGTGCCGCTGGCCGGTGTGAAGCTCAGCGTCACGTTGGTCACATGGAGGCTGACGGTGGCTGGCGCAGAGGTTCCCCAGTTATTGCTGGCGGTATAGGTGAAGGTATCCGTGCCTGAATATCCGGCAACGGGCGTATAACTCAGGGATGTGCCGGAAGCGACCGCCGTACCATGAAGGGGGGCGGTGGCAACGGTAACCGACGCCGCCGCTCCGCCGGAAAGTGAGGGCACAATGGCATTATTGCTGCTGTTCCCGGTGACGGTCGTGCTGACCGCATTGGCAACCGGCGCCTGCCCGGAAACCGTTATTGTGTAGTTTTGCGTCCCCGACGCGGCGTTCGCCGTATCCTGCGCAATAATCGCAAAATGATAACTTCCCGCCGCTGCCGGTATTCCCGAAAGTTCGCCAGCCGGTGTGAACGTTAAACCCGGCGGTAATGTGCCTGATATCGAGAAACTGTAATTGCCCGAACCGCCGCTTGCCGTGAATGTCTGGGCGTAAGCGGTGCCGGAAATCGCTGCTGCGAGCGTCGCGGGGGAAAGGGTTATCGTGGGCGCAGAAATCGTCAGGCTGATGGTCGCCGGAGTGGACGTTCCCCACGAATTGCTGGCGGTATAACTGAAACTGTCCGCGCCAGAATAGTTGTTTGCAGGTGTGTAAGTGGCGGTGGTTCCCGTGATGGCAACGGAGCCGTGTGCGGGCGGAGACGTTACCGCCACCGATGTGGCTGTTCCGCCGGAAAGGGGCAGGGTGATGGCGTTATTGCTGCTGTTAAATACCACGCTGGCGCTGTTCGAACCTGCGACCGGTGGCAGCCCGCTGCGTTGCACCACTACGGTATAGGCGGAAGTGGTTGTCCCGTCTCCCGCCGTAACGACCACGCTTAATGTGTTATTACCTTCGCTTAACGCAACCGCACCGGATGCGCTGCCCGATGTGACGGAAACGCCGTTCACGGTGACGGTTGCCGTGTTATTGCTGGTGGTTGGCGTCAGAGAAATGCGGGTGACGCTGTTGGCCACAACCACGTTGTAAGACGAGGTGCCGGAGGAAAACGCCGGAGACAGTGAACCCTGAGAGGCCGAAAGCGCCGAAAGGCTGGCGTCTGTTGATACGCTGGCCGCAGAGGTACAGGAAACCGTGAGCGGGCTGAGGTAGCCGTGGCTGGTCGTCATGCGAAACCGGAGTCCGGCACTCACCAGTTGCGAGCCCGTGACGGTATAAGTATGTGTTCCCGCCGTACCGCCGGAGCCTGCTGTGGGGTAATAGGTTGTGAACGTGCTCATCCCGTAGTTCGTCAGGCCGAAACTGTCGGTGTTCGTGTTGTCACTGTTCACGCCAGCACCGGAGTCGGTAAACGTCAGGGTCAACGTATCACCGGCGTCAAACTGGCTGGCCTGATAAGCCTGTGCAGCGAATGTCGCGGAGGAAAACGTTGCGTTATTCAGTGCGGTACAGCCTGCGGATTGTGCGATGGCCGATGATACCGAAACTAAAGACAACAGAAGAAAAGTGCAGACAAAACGGGCACAGCCGCCTGTTGCGCGATGAAGGCGAGTCATGGTTATTCCCTGAGATAATCAGACGTGCAGGCGTCGTTTTTGTTGGTTTATTTCAGGGATGTTATCGGAATATTCCGAAAGCCAATCGCGCAATTACCGCATCAAAAGGGGGTTAATTGCGCGATGGCGTTCGAAAGGTGAAAGCAGTCTTAGTACTGAAATCTCATTATTTCTTTGGCCGGTATTTGTGGATCATTTTGCGGAGAGTGAGTTTTTCACGGGCGATGCGTTTACCGGTCATAGACGTAACCTGAAAATTAAGGTGTATCTATTAGACCTGTGCAAGTTTTTTCCGCAGACGACCTGACTCAATAATTCAGTTCATGGATGCTTTCTGGAGAACAGAAAGCCGCAGGCACAACACCTGCGGCAAAACGTTCATCGGGTCAAATCAGAACGCGTAAGAAAGGCTGACGGAATAACTGCGCGGCTGGCCGTAAACGGCGTAATCGCTCAGCCATGAGTAATAGCTGCGGTCAAAGAGGTTATCGATATTCGCCTGCACCGCGAGCTGACGGGTGACCTGATAACGGGTGAACAAATTAACCAGCGGAACGCTGCCCTGATACACGCGCACTGTGTTGCCGTCTGGCCCGGTGGCATCCTGGAAGGTACGGTTTTGCCAGTTCACGCCTCCGCCGACGGTGAGATCCGGCATCCACGGCAACTGATAACGGCTGAACAGTTTGAGCTGCGTCTGCGGCATATTGCTGTTGAGACGCCCGCCGGTGTTATCGCGCGCAACGTAGCGTGTGGCGCCGAAAGTCATTTGCAGGTTGTCGGTCACTGCGCCGTTAATCTCGAATTCTGCCCCTTTGCTGACCGTGCCCTGCGCGGCGTAGTAGGCCTGTTCACTGGTGTCATTGACGAAGTTGTCGCCGTCTGCTTCTGCGACATTATCCTGTTCGATGCGGAAAACGGCGAAAGTGGCGGTCAGGCGGTCGTTCATCCAGCTGGATTTCAGGCCGGTTTCGTAGTTTTTCCCGGTGGCCGGTGCCAGATAATGGCCGTCGCGGGTGCGGTAGGTTTGCGGCTGGAAGATGGAGGTATAACTGGCGTAAGCCGACCACGTATCGTCAATGTCGTAAACCAGCCCGCCATAAGGAGTGAGGTTATTTTTACTCATGTTGCCGCTGCTGCCAACGGTGCTCCACTGCGTATAACGCGCGCCGATAATCAGTGAGAGCGGGTCGGCCAGCGAGAACCGGGTCGCCAGGTAGCCCGCTTTCTGGCGCACCACGTCGTCGGCGTTCAGATACCAGTCGTCCCATTCCGGTTCCGCAACATCGCCGTTCCAGTTGTTGAAACTGCCCATGGTGTCGCTGTCGATCGGGCCGTTGGCGCTGTATGTCGAGTTGTGCTGGCGGCTGTAACTGACGCCCGCGACCATTTCATGCTGGCGGCCAAAGAGCTGGAAAGGTCCGCTGGCGTAGGTATCCACCGAGTCCAGTTTACGCGTTCCGCGGTCTTTACTGCCGAACCCGGAAATCCCTTCGCCCGTCGTCGCGTCCGGGAAGTCTTCGATATACAGCAGCTTGTCGTCGAATTTCTGTTCGCCGTGCGTACCGTTGATGCGGAATGTCCAGCCGTTATCGAAATCATGTTTCACATTGGCGAACACTTTGCGCGATTGTGTGTTGTAGTGCGTCCAGTCCGCGGAAGTGTTGGTGCTGCGGTCAAAATGCGTGCGTGCGCCGTTGCTGTACCAGGTCGGCAGCCCGCCCCACGTCGGATTGCCGGTATTGTTTTCCTGATAATCGTAGCCGAGCGACACCGTGGTGTTATCGGTCACGTCGGCATCGACCACGCCATAAATGAATTTCTTGGTTTTATGGTAACGGTCGAGCCAGCTGTCCTGATCCTGATAACCGGCCACGACGCGGCCGCGCACCGAGCCTTCTTCGTTGAGCGGGCCGGAAACGTCGAGCACATAACGCTGCTTATTCCAGCTGCCGTAGCTGGCGCTGATATTGCCGGTGAACTGTTTGCTGTCCGCCTGTTTGCGCACCATATTGACGGACGCTGCCGGGTTACCGGCACCGGTCATCAGACCGGTTGCGCCGCGGACCACTTCGATGCGGTCATAAATGGCGGTGTCTTCGGCGGCATCGCCAAAGTTCCAGGTATCGCTGACGGAAGAAGGAATGCCGTCGTAGGTGTAATTATTGATGTAAAAGCCGCGTGAGAAATAGGAAACGCGTTCGCTGTCGATCACTTCCGTCGAGATGCCGGTGGTGTTATCCATCACGTCGCCGACCGATTGCAGGTTCTGATCCTGCATGCGCTGTTTAGTGATCACGCTGACGGACTGCGGTACGTCACGCGGCGTCAGCAACATTTTCGTGCCCGCGCGCGTGGTTTTGACGTTGTAATCCTGTGACTCATCGGCGGTTCCGCCCGTTGTTCCTTCCACAACCATATTCTCATCGGCGGCGGGCGCGGCGGCTGTCGCTGTGCTGGTAGCGGCTGCGGCGTGAGCCGCGGAGGAAGCCGTCATGACCAGGATCGCCAGTGCCGACAATGAGGTTGAAAGCTTACTTTTGTTCTCCGGCGCAGACGTTTCCGCGCCGTAATCCCTGCCACTGAAAGACATAATGTATCCCGTAAAAACCACATTAATAGAAAGCGCCGCCGCTTCTTTTCATTGTCTTTAAACAGGATCTTCTGACCGCAGTCATCAGCCCGAATCGCAAATTTTAAGAAGAGCACGCAATGAGAATGTGAATAGTAATCATTTGTGTTTTATCCGTCCCAAAATCTTTTGCCATCGTAAAGTAACAAAATATGTTTGCGTCTGACCGGCAGCATAAATCCCTGATTAAACGTAAACCACTGCCATCTAAAATCGCCAAAGTCGTCATTGCGACGCAGGCACAGGCGACTGAAATAACTGACTAAACATTCTTCAAGGCCTGCCGATAAACCGTGCAAAGGGCGATCACCCATTTGCCATCTGGTGCTGACGCCTTCCTGTTGGATTACCGCTGTTATCAGAGGAATTGATATGGGATTTACCATCAAAAGCCGGTTGATTGGCATCGTGGGATTGTTGTGCGTCTTGCTGACTGTCGCCGCCGTCTGGGCCATTTTAGGGTTACGCGCCGCCGATCAGCGTGCGATTTCGACCTACCGCACCGAGTTATTACCGTTACAGCATTCTGCAAAATTATACCGTCTGGCACAGATGCAATCGGCGACGCTGTTTGAATCGCTGCGCTACTGGACCGATCCGGCAGAAGTCGATCAGCGTGTCGCGCAGATTGATGCTTACGGCAGGCAAATTGCCACCGAGCGCAAGGCGTATGAAGCCACGTTTGCCGTGCCCGGCAGCGAAAAACTCCGCACCACTTTTCTCGATGACCTGAACAGTTATCAGGCCGCCATCAGCCATGCTGCAAAACTGGTCGCCGGAGGCAATCCGTCCGGTGCGCTGGTCATTATCGAAACGCGTTTGAAAAATGGCAGTCAGGCATTGCAGCAGGATATCGACGGGCTGGATAACCTGATGCGAAGCCACGCCGAAAACAATTACGCCACCAGCTCAGCGGCGTACGCCACGATGCGCAACAGTATGGCGGCGATCCTGGCCGTCGGTTTACTGGTCGCCGGGATAGCGGGCTGGTTGCTGGTGCGTTCGATTACCGGCGCAGTGTGTCGCGCACGTCGTCTGGCTGAATCCATTTCCGAAGGCGGCCTGAATCACCGTCTGGGCGCAATCCCGAAAGATGAAATGGGCGAACTGATGCAGGCGCTGGCGAAAATGGACGCCCGTCTGAGCGGCATTGTGCGCGAAGTCGGGGAAAGCGCGCTGGCGCTGAGCAGCGCAGCCGGGCAAATGGCCGACGGCAACAATGATTTGTCCTCGCGCACGCACGCGCAGGCCAGCTCGCTCGAACAGACAGCGGCGAGCATGGAACAAATGACCGCCACGGTGAAATTCAACGCCGATAATGCCGCGCAGGCCAGCGAACTGGCGCAGACCGTCCGCAAACAGGCGCAGCAAAGCAGCGGAATTCTGGACGATGCGGTGACCGCAATGCGCGACATCGAAGAATCCAGTAATAAAATTGCCGATATTAACCGGGTGATCGACGAAATTGCCTTCCAGACCAATCTGCTGGCGCTGAATGCGGCGGTGGAAGCCGCGCGGGCAGGCGAACAGGGGCGCGGTTTTGCGGTGGTCGCCTCAGAAGTGCGTCAGCTGGCACAACGTTCTGCCACGGCGGCGCAGGAAATCAAAACCCTGATCCAGACCAGCGTCAGCAAAGTCGATGCGGGCAGCAAACTGGTGCTTCGCTCCGGCGAAACGCTTCAGGAAATCAACGGCGGCATGGCGAAAATGGTGGAGTACGTGGCTGACATCGCCGTCGCCAGCCGTCAGCAGTCCAGCGGTATCGATCAGGTTAACGTCGCCATCGTACAGATGGACAGCGCGACGCAGCAAAATGCGGCGCTGGTGGAAGAGGCCAGCGCGGCCAGCCATACCGTGAACGAACACGCGGCGCGGCTGGTTGAGAAAATGTCGTTCTTCCATCTGCGTCCGTCAGCACAGTTTGCGCCGGGTGCCGTGGAAGGCGTGCTGGAACCGCTGCCTGCGCTGAATTCGCCGGAAACAGCGCCCCGTCAACCGCGTCTGGCGAATGCCTGAGCCGAAAAGGAGCACGAACATGTCAGGTCTCATGCCAGGTCTTTTTCAGCGACGAGTCTTCAGTATTTGGCTGCCGCTGGCCTTTTGCGCCAGCGCGCAGGCGCAAACCGTGGTCAAAATTGCCACCATCGCCAACGGTGACATGACGATCATGCAGCAGATGTCCGGTGAGTTTGAGAAATCACATCCGGACATCAGACTCGAATGGCACGTCATGGACGACGGCGAGCTGCGCAAACAGGTGCTCAGCTACATGAACAGCGGGCAGGCGAATTTCGATGTGATCACGGTCGGCACGTATGAAGCGCCGTTGTGGGGCAAAAAAGGCTGGCTGCAACCGCTCAACAATTTGCCCGCTGATTACAATGTCGATGATCTGCTCAAGCCCATCCGCAGCGCGCTTTCCTGGCAGGGCACGCTGTACGCGTTGCCGTTTTACGGCGAAAGCAGCATGACGTATTACCGCAAAGATCTGTTCGCGAAAAAAAATCTGACCATGCCGAAAAATCCGAGCTGGGATGAAGTGAAAGCTTTCGCGGCGCAGCTGACCGATAAATCACAAGGCGTTTACGGCCTGTGCCTGCGCGGCCTGGCGGGGTGGGGCGACAACGTGGCGTTTATCACCACGATGGCCAACGCCTATGGCGCGGAATGGTTTGATGAAAACTGGCATCCGCGCCTCGACAGCGACGAGTGGCGTGCAGTGCTCACTGATTACGTACAGATGATGCATGATTACGGCCCGCCGGATGGGACATCCAACAGCTTTGGTCAGAACCTGAAACTGTTTGCGCAGGGCAAATGCGCGATCTGGATCGACAGCACCGTCGCCGCCGGAATGGTAATTAATCCGCAGATTTCGCCTGTCGCCGACAGCGCCGGTTTCGCACCCGCGCCGACGGCGCTTTCGAGTAACGGTTCGCACTGGCTTTGGGCGTGGGCGCTGGCTGTTCCGCAACGCGCCAGCCATAAAGACGAAGCGCAGCAATTCATCACCTGGGCCACATCGCAGGCATATATTCAGGACGTCGCGAAAACCGTGGGCTGGGGCGCTATCCCGCCGGGCAGCCGCTATTCTTCTTACGCGCAGGTGAAATACCAGAAACTCGCGCCTTACGCAGACGGCGTAAAACAGGCGGTGGAAACCGCGACGCCGGAACAGCCGACATTATATCCGGTGCCGTATCAGGGCGTGCAGTACGTGAGTATTCCGGGCTTTGATCAGATGGGTGATGCGGTCGGGCGGAATATTTCGGATTTGCTGGAAGGGAAGAAAACGCTGGATGAAACGCTGAGCGCCAATCAGCAGGCGGTCACCACAATTTACGCCGAGAGGTCGCAGGGGAATTAAATGCAAAGAATCACAGGATGATGGAATCCTGTGATTCTTGTTTTGACCACACGTTTCTGTGATTACGTGCGGTCAGTCCAGACCGTCTGCACGTTGCAGAATTCACGCAGGCCGAAATGCGACAACTCGCGGCCATAGCCACTTTTCTTCACGCCACCAAACGCCACACGCGGATCCGATGCGCTGTATCCGTTAATGAACACGCCGCCGGTTTCCAGCTCTGCGGTCATCTGTTTTGCACGTTCTGCATCAGCGGTGAAAATCGTGGCGCTCAGGCCAAAATCGCTGTCATTGGCTAGTTCGACCGCGTGATCTGCATCGCGGGCAACCGTAATCGCGGCGACCGGCCCGAACAGTTCCTGACGAAATGCCGTCATTTCCGGTGTAACGTTGCCGAGAATAGTCGGTGCATAGAAGTTACCGTTTCCGGCCATTTTCTCACCGCCCAGCAGCAACGCCGCGCCTTCGGACAGGCTGTCCTGAACTTGTTTATCCAGCTCATCGCGTAAATCGAAACGGGCCATCGGGCCGATATAAGTGGCGTCATCCAGCGGATTTCCTACGACCAGCGCCCGGGTGGCCGCCACAAATTTCGTCGTAAATGCGTCGAGCACGCCTTCTTCAACGATCAGACGTTTTGCAGCGGCGCAAACCTGCCCGGTATTCTGATAACGCCCGGCGACGGCGGCTTTCACCGCTTCGTCAAGACTTGCGTCGTTCAGAACGATAAACGGATCAGACCCGCCGAGTTCCAGCACGCATTTTTTAACCTGTTTGCCCGCCAGTTCCGCAATCGCCGCACCGGCACGCACGCTGCCGGTGACCGTCACCGCCACCACGCGCGGATCGGCAATCAGCGTGGCAACGGCCGGAGTACCGACATTGATCACGCCAAATGCACCCGCCGGGAAACCGGCTTTCAGCACGGCCTGCTTCACCAGATATGTGGTGCCCATGACGCCCGGCGCAGGTTTGAGCAGGAACGTATTCCCCGCCAGCAAGGCCGGAACCGCGCCGCGCAGGATCTGCCAGACCGGGAAGTTCCACGGCATAATCGCCAGAATCATGCCGGAAGGGCGGTAATGAATGTGCGCTTCGCCGTTATCGACCCGAGCCGGTTCCGGTGCCAGCATCGCCGGGCCATATTCGGCATACCATTCGCACAAACCGGCGGATTTCTCCACTTCGGCGCGCGCCTGTTTCACCGGTTTGCCCATCTCAAGAGAAATGCTGCGGGCGATGTCTTCACTGGTTTCGCGCAGTGCGGCTGCCAGGCGGATCAAAAGGGCAGCGCGTTCGCTGACGTCTGTTTTGCGCCACTGTTTGAAGGCAGAAAAGCCCTGCGCAACGGCGGCTTCAAGTGCCAGATCGGTGTCGTACGCATAATCTGCGATACGTTCGCCGTTAAACGGATTGACTGAGATTGCATGTGTGTTCGAAGTTGCTGTCGTCATTTCGGTGTCCTCGTTAAGCCAGTTCATTAAGAATAGAGGCTTGCGCGATTTAATAAAAATGAATAAAAATAAGCAAACCGTTCACTTTTTGAGAATCACTATGAACCTGTCCCAGCTTGAGATGTTCCGTGCCGTGGCCGAAACCGGCAGTATCAGCGCCGCCGCGCAGCGCGTACACCGCGTGCCGTCGAACCTGACGACCCGCATTAAACAGCTTGAAGCCGAGCTGGGTGTGGAGCTGTTTATCCGCGAAAACCAGCGTTTGCGGCTTTCTCCTGCGGGCCGCAATTTTCTCAGCTATAACAACCGCATACTGGATTTAGTCGAAGAAGCGCGCTTGTCGGTGTCCGGCACAGAACCGCAGGGAATTTTCTCGCTCGGCGCGCTGGAAAGCACGGCAGCAGTGCGCATTCCGGCATTACTGACGCGCTATCATCAGCAGTTTGGCAAAGTCGAACTGGCGCTGAGCACTGGCCCTTCGGGCGAACTGCTGGATAAACTGGTGGAAGGTGAACTGGAAGCGACGTTTGTCGACGGGCCGGTTTTGCATCCGGTACTCGACGGGATCCCGGTTTATCAGGAAGAAATGGTGATTGTGGCACCGCTCAGTCACGCGGCGGTGATGCGGGGGAAAGAGGTTAACGGCGAAATTATCTATGCGTTTCGTTCGAACTGTTCGTATCGCCGTCATTTCGAAAGCTGGTTTGCCGATGACGGTGCCGCGCCGGGCAAAATCTACGAGATGGAGTCATATCACGGGATGCTGGCGTGTGTGATTGCGGGCGGCGGGCTGGCGCTGATGCCGCGCAGCATGCTGGAAAGTATGCCGGGCAGCACGACGGTCAGCGTCTGGCCGCTGGCGGATAACTACCGCTTTCTGACGACCTGGCTAATCTGGCGCCGGGGAACGCTGACGCGCAATCTGTCGGAATTCATCAGGATGGCAAAAGTCGCTGCGGTCAGCCCTCAACCGTCTGTAAAATAACCTGCCAGTCGAGCGCCAGTTTGAGTAACACGCAGGCGGCGCACACGAAAATAATGGTTTTGAACATAATATGAGGGAAGTCCTGTTTGTGACCGAAGTCACAGTCTAAGGCGAGAATTGTTAAATTACGCCCTATTTCTTGTGCAGAAAACGCGTTGAGGCGTAGAAAAATCGGATGATTCTATCAAAACGCTATTTTCCCCGCAGCGGTTCGCACGAAAAGAAAAGAACTTGCGTCAATTGTGCATAATAGCAACATCGGTTATTCACGCTGCGATACTATTAAGAAGATGCCTAAATTTAGGTTAATAATTCGCAACCTATTTCAAGGGGGTAAAGCGGAAAGTGGATAACTTTATTTATTCTCATGCGGCAAGCCCTTATAAAAATAGCATATTAACATTCAATGAAACTAAACGGCAGGCAAAGGAATTGTGTAATCGCTTGTAATATTATCCTGGCGCAATTGATATCATTATTTGTTTGTGTAGAATCAGTGTCACTAATTTAATGATACCCCCTAAAGTGAGCACATCATGGACAACGCGTTAAACGTTTTGAATAATATCCGTACACTTCGGGCTCAGGCTCGTGAAACGCCATTAAGCACTCTGGAAGAAATTCTGGAAAAACTGACCGCTATTGTTGAAGAATCCCGCGAGAACGTGAAAGCACGCAGCGCGCAACAACAAGAACGTGATGAGAAATTACTGAAATATCGTGAAATGCTGGCAAATGACGGCATCGCAATTGATGACCTGCTGGGGCATCAGGCGGCAAAAGAAACCACCAAAGCGAAGCGCAAGCCGCGCCCTGCGCTGTATGAGTACACCGACACCGACGGTTCCAAAAAAACCTGGACCGGTCAGGGTCGTACTCCTTCAGCCATCAAAGCCGCTCTGGATAAAGGCGCTGCGCTGGAAAGCTTCATGATCGCGCGTTAATTAAATCGTGATGTGTTGGGGCGTTACCTGTCAGCTTGTGAAACGGGCAGGTAGCGTTATCCAACTTCTCAGCTTTTAAAGCCCTTATTCATTCACCGCCAAAGCGGTTAATTTTTCTTTCCACACAATCTTCTCCCCGGCGCGTTTACCGCCGTCTTAATGTAAGCTTAAGTCTCAACAAGTAAGATAACGGTAACTTTGTTTACCGGAACTTCTATGCGTACCCGATATTCTTATCCGCAAATTGTGCTGCACTGGCTGGTGTTTGTTTTGGTCGTTCTGACCTATACGACGATGGATATAAAAGACGCGTTCGCCAAAGGTTCCTTTGTACGAGAACTATTAACTCTTACGCATTACAGCCTGGGTTTCTGCGTATTATTTCTGATGTGCGTACGCCTTTTTATCCGCGCGATGTACGTCACGCCTGCCATTAAACCTGTTCCACCGCGCTGGCAACATTGTTTGTCGCTCCTCACGCATGGTTCTGTTTATCTGATGTTTATGGGTTTACCGGTGCTGGGCATTTTGTCGCAATATTTTGGCGGCCATGACTGGACGATGTTTAACATCAGAATGCCCAAAAGCTATCTGGCCGATCTGACATTACAAAAACAGTTAAAAACCCTGCATGAATGGCTGGCGAATGCCGGATATTATCTGATCGGATTACACGCTTTCGCTGCGCTCTGGCACCATTACCGCCGCCGCGATAATACGTTGATACGCATGTTGCCTGGGAAGAATTAGCAGACATTAAAAAGGCAATCCCGAAGAATAAAATTTCCCGGGGTGGATTTTGTATTGGATATCACGCCAGGCGGTTTTATTGAAACAACCTGTTTGATTTTTGCAAGCGACTGAATTTATGGCTCAACTTAACTCAAATTAAACCCATGAAAGATATGCCAGAACAATGAGTTCGCGCGATTTGTAGCCGGGTGCGTGAATTTGAGTTAATCACCTCCCCGCAAGTCGTCTGTTTATTGTCAGACCGCTAATCGAAGCACCACAAAAATCCCGCCTTTTGGCGGGTTTTTTGTTTTTATCGTTTGAAGATCCTCTGGCCTTCAAATTTGGCAAAATCAGATATTATTCGCGGTTCTTCTGATACACACACAAATGCGTATACGCTGCCTGTAAAAGTGGAATGCTGATCCCCACACGCGTTGCGCGTTCTACCAGGTCACCAATAATCTGCTCCGCTTCGATAGGATATCCCTGCGTCATATCGCGATACATAGATGACGTCTGCGGCGAATTTTTGTCGGTCACGGCTTCCCTGACTTTCGCCACCGCCGCCGCGCGTTCCGCGTAGCCAAAGGCTTTCATGGTGGTTAATGCTTCGCTCACGATGGCCTGTGCGAACTCCGTTCCGCCAGGCGCAGAGGCGACCTGACCGATGTTGCCGCGCATGGTGCAGGTGATGGCGCCGAAGCTTGACAGCAGCAGCCACTTCTCCCACAAATCGCTGATGATGGTTTCCGAAAGGAGGGCATCGATACCGGCGCTCTGAAATGCCTGATCGACGCTAAGAATGCGCTCGGTTTTCTCGCCGGAGAGTTCGCCATAGATAATCTGATGCAGCGGCGTCATCTGGTGGATATGGCCGTCGGCATCCAGCGTGGCGTTGATTTTGCACAGTCCGCCAATCAGCGCGTGCTCACCAAACCGCTGGCTGAGCGTTTCCATGTGCTTCATGCCATTAAGTACCGGCATGACCAGCGTATTTTCGCCAACGACCGGTGCGATATCCTTAATGGCCGCTTCCAGCCCAAAACTTTTCACCGTCAGCAAAATCAGATCATAAGGGCCGGTCAGCTGAGAAGCCTGTACCACGGCGGGTTGCAGGTGAAAATCACCGTGCGGGCTGTGAACCGTCAATCCGTCTTTCTGCACCGCCAGCGCGCGCTTCTCGCGCAGTAAAAATGTCACATCCTGCCCGGCCTGAGCCAGCCGCGCACCGAAATATCCGCCCGTCGCACCCGCGCCTACCACTAAAATCCGCATATGTTTTCCCCATTGTTTCAAGACATTCAGAAACCAAGCTGTGGGTTTAAACTACGGGACAGTGTGCCTTTTAATCAAGAGGGGGTAATAAAGGATTGAGTAACAAGGTGGTAATAAAGGGTTGAGTAACAAACAGAAAAGAAGAGTTTTTGATGATTTTTTTCACCTGATATTCTTCAGTGTCATTTATTCGACGACCTGCACTCCCCGCCCG
>NZ_JAFMOZ010000112.1:0-57212 GCF_019049615.1 Rahnella sp. BCC 1045
AGTAAATATTGAATTTATTGAATGTCATTATATTATTGATAAAAACTCTGCTAAGGAGAAAGCTTTTGAACTAGTATTTTCAAAAGTAATTGAAGCAATGAGTGCTTGGTGGCAAAAAGATTCAACTCCAGAAAAAAACAAACATCTCTATTTTGATCTTAAAGAAATTATAAGTATGTTGGCCACGACATTTAAGCACTCCGCCTTTAGTGAGGAAGAGGAGATAAGATTAGTCATTAGCGATGAAATCGTCTCAAAGAAAATAAATTTCCGGGCTAAGAATAACGTCCTAATCCCATTTTATGAGTTAGAATTAGAACCCGATGTTTTTACGGGCGTAAAAATTGGTCCTGTAGATAATCAAAAGATCTCAGCACAGTCCCTGGACATTTATAACTCACATCGAACAGCTAAATTAGGTGATGATAAATTCCAGCTGGTGATAGAGACGTCAGAGGTCCCTTACAGGACGCTATAAAATTCGTTGTTAAAACGTTGTGCAGGAGCAGGAGAGAAACATGGCCATGAAACTCATCCAAAAAAAGGCTCCACGCGGGGCCTTAAAACGCTGGTTGTCTGAGGAAGAAGAAACCGCCGTCAGGAATGTCTTTGGCCGCAAGCAGGTGCGCAGTGCGCAGGAGCGCGCATTGGCCGAACACGTTATCCTCGAAATGCGCAAAAGTGAGCTCTGGCTGCAGTGCAGCTGCGTGGCCGGCGACACCCCCGCACTCAACAGTGCCAACCTGATGTCGGAAACCCAGACGCTGTTCCTGTCCGGGTTTGGCCACAGCCATGCTTCCGCCTGTCCGATGTTCCGGGTCTTTAAGGGCGACGAGGGGGCCACCCGCGCCGGAACCCGGAAGACCGCCGGTAGTAAGCGCCTCAATTACCGCGATTTTTTACCCGCCGACGAGTCGGATGCGACCATAAAGGCGCCGGGCAAGCCGGTCAGCGCAGGCGAGGACCGAACCCGCCGCAAACGCCGGCCGAGACTCGCGCGCCTGCTTATGACGCTCATTGAAGATGCGGGGCTGAACACCTTCAGCCCGATCACCCCGTTGCCGAGCCAGGCGGCCAGAACCTGGCTTGACACGCTTGCGGCCTCGGCGGGTGCGCAGGAGTTTATCCGCGGCCGCCGGCTTTCGGAAATCGTCCGCTTTCAGCCGGCGATGGGCGAAGCGGCCCAGGAAAGGCTGATGCAGGAGCTGGAACGTCCGGACGCCCACTGGCCCGCCGGAAAAGCCCGGGTTTTTTATCAAATATTCATGTCGGATCAGGTCACCCGTGAGCATGTGACCTTCGCCTGGAACGGGGGAGAACGCCGGTTTGTTCCGGAGCGGGGTGTTAGCATCAACGGGGAGTCGCAGGAAGGCCTGCGGCCGCCCTACTGGGTGATCCTGGCCTTTAAGCGCGGGACTGAAGGGGGGCTGATATGCAGCGAAGGGTATGCGCACGCCCTGTTCCGCCGGAACTGTCCGGTTCCGGTAGACAGCGGGCTGGAGCGGCAGACGCTGGAAGGGATCGCAGAGGTGGCCACCTGGCTTAAAGGCAAGGCGGGCGAGCTTACCCTGGTAAAACCCCTGTTTGATATTGAGGTGAATGTTGAGGGTGAGAAAGGTTTCGTGCTGCCGGATTTTATCATTCAGGCCAGAATGCCGGACGGTCGGGAACGTAGCGTGGTCATTGAGACCATGGGATACACCGACGACGAGTACTGCGAACGGAAAGCCGAGCAGCATAAGGGAATGCGGACGCTGGGACCGCTACAAACCGATCCGCCACGCTGGCCGCAGGAAGTAGACAAGCGCTTTACCAATCATTTGTACGGGGTCATGCTGAATGTGGGTCATGAATACTAATTACCAACACTGTAATACAGTCCTGATGGATATCAGAGACTCCGCTACCTGTAGTGTTTCTGTGCACCGCCTGAGCGGAGTCGGGGCAGGGTAGGTAGTCCTGGTGTAAAGCCCAATTCGTTGAAATCAGTATGATGTTGTCCCCTGGGCAATCCGACATAAACCTAATTGAGTAATGTTTCAGAAAGGCCAGCAGCCTGGAGAGATAGGCGAAGGTTGATCTGCGCCCACCGAACATCTAAAGCCGAAGTTTCAGCAGAGGCCGTATCATTATTCATTTTTGCCGTTCCGAACAATTTATTTGTATATAGTGAATAGTATTGCTATACATATGTATATCGTTATTCGGAGGGAAAGGTTTCATACGATGAAAAATCGAAGAGATAACTGTCCAGTTGGGCGAGAGGAATAATGCCAGCGGCAACTATTAACGCATGGTTTAATGATGTTATTAAAGCGCAGGCCTACGAATTACTTAAATTATCCTAACTCAATAAACTCATTACAAGGAAAATTAGCAATGGCAATGTCTCAAATTAACGTGCGTATTGATGAATTATTAAAAACAGAAACGGATAGTGTATTTCAAACGCTAGGTATTAGCCCTTCACAGGCAATTACCATGCTATATCATTACATCGCAACAAATAAAAAACTGCCTTTTTCTGAAATTAAGCAAGTAAAAACACCATCTGAAACAACAGCATACATAATAACGCGATTTAATACGGCATTAGAAACGCTTCTCTCTATAGGGCGAGACATGTTAGAGGAAAATGCACTGGACGGGAAAAAATTAATTATTCAGACCACGCAGTTGCGCGACATCCAGGGGGACGTGATATGCAACATTATTTCTGTAGATAAAAACGAACGTGATGCGCTCTATCAGGCCCTTACAGCGCTAAACGAGGCTACAAGCGCCTGTACGGGATTACTCAATTTCGGGTTCGGCATGGTGACGGTAAAGGTCAAGCCGGAAGAGGAAGAGCGTTTAGCGGCTACAATCGAGTCGTTTCACACTCAGCTTAGCGAGCTGGACATAGAGCCGGAGGTGTGTGCAGCGATAAGGAGAACGAGGTATGTCTGAATTGAGCTGCACCTTCATTCACTATCGCATTTGAGTCCCGTGACAATGAATTAAAGGGTCCGCTAGGAAAATGGAAAGAACTGGGCAAGCGTGGAGGTATATCCTGGCGTCGTTAATTGGGAAGCACCTTAAGATAGAAAAAAAGCCGACGTTCTAAGCACGTCGACTGGACAACCGCAGCTTCGGTCAGTATGGCTCTTTGATTATCCTAGGAATTCTGCCAGCGCTCTACCAAGCTTCTCAAGCTCGTTGAATAAGCTGAGTTCCTCTTCTTCAATCTCAAACGCAAATTCGTTGTAACGAAATTTATTACTATTACTGCACATTTGTTCGATCCGAGAGCGAGTCGCTTGGTTAGCCCCTGAATCTGCCATATATTGTCTGAACGCGTCGGGACCTCCCTGCATGGCCCTCGCCATGCTTTCTGGCGTCATGGTTTGTGGAAGCATGGTAATCCTAGCGTCATTTGCATAATTCATGACATAAGTATTGGCCGGAGGAATTCTTCTTAATAATATTGTTTGCATTATCGTCCCATTCAGTGTGCTTCAACACACTTTGTTAACATTTTGCGAATTGGTTATCAAGACCTCGATGCTCATATCTTGATGTCGTGCTGTTGGTGTCGCGGTGATCGAGATTCCGGCAAAGTTGGCCCATGTGTATTGTTCCGATGGATCCATTCCTGTTGTTTGCCACAACGGCTCACTATCCGGATTTGCTTCCGATGTCGTATCACTCATAACCAGATAATATGGTGCCGTTCCTACTGTGAAGACCTGAAGTGGCGCGTGTATCGAAATTCCGAATCTCTCTCCCGTTATTCTATTTCTCCAGACACATAATATGTCTTTATAACCGCCGTCCGCTATTAAGGACGTTAAATCGTTCGTTTCAACTGAGACGGATTGAGATCCAACTTCAGCCATCAGTACTTTATTTGGAGATTTGGTTGATGAAATTAGAAGATTTTTGCATTTAAAACTTTTTTCCGGGTTTTCTCGATCAACCCGATATAGACCATAGAGACTGCGATCAAAGCTTACGTCAGAATCGTTTGTAAAGTTTATGGTATAGGTTCCAGCCATGTTGACTCCCTATAAGGATTGTTTTGAAATCACTTCTCGTATGTTACCGGCAACTGCTCGCCCCAGACCCTCATACTACATTAGCTGTTAGTGGGGTTTGAGGTCCAATGGGGCGCAAACCCCTTAAAGACAAAATACACGGCGCGCTGAAATAGCCTGCCGGGAAATTTCAGAGATTATCTTTTAACTCATCGGCTTACTTCGCCCAGTCTTCCAGCTTCAGGCCCGGCACTCGCTCAAACTCCCGCGTATTATTCGTCACCAGTATCGCCCCCACCGATACTGCATGTCCGGCAATGGCGGTATCATTCGGTCCGATGGGTGTCCCTGCCTGACGCAGTGCCACCTTAATGTCGGTGGTCGCATCCACTGCAGCCCGGTCCCAGGGCAGAATGGCATCGAGGCGGGCGCAGAATGCGTCAACCAGCTGAATATGACGCGGTGAGGCTTTCGGCCCGCTGGCGCCAAAGCGCATTTCAGAGTAGGTGATGGCTGATACCACGATACGGTGATTGCGCAGCACCGCCTGTTCAAGGCGTCCCAGCACCGCTTCGGGCTGTTCGCGCATGATGAACGAGCAGATGCAGGTGTCGAGCATATAGATCATGTTTCTGGTTTTTCTCACAGGTTAAAGCGTCCTTCGTCGCTGACAACGTCCTCACGCTCCGCCATAAAGTCCGGATCGGCATTTTCAAGCCCGGCGAACGAGCCCCAGGTCGGCCGGACGGGGCGCAGAATGATGCTGTCCCCTTCACGGGCGATCTCGAGCTCGCTGACGCCGTCAAAATCCAGATCGCGGGGCAGACGGATGGCGCGGTTATTGCCGTTCTTGAATATCGATACGGTTCTCATGATGTTTCTCCTGGCCGATCGGCCTTTATGCTTTTACATATACCAAGTATAGGCCAACACTGTGAATGTGTATAGCTGTAGCATATGCAGATGCAACGCATATGTATACTGTTACTACAACGTAGCCATACTTCACCCCTACTTCAAGGTGGCTATATTTTTATGCGCATCGCGCATGAAGGCGACAACGTTAGCTGTTAATGTCGCAGGAGGTTAGCGTCGCCGTACGCCCGGCGTAGCCGGTCAGTGACCCGAATATCCCCCAGTCCGCCCCCCGCCCTGCCAGACCGTTTTTAAAAGAGGCTTGAGCGTGCGAAAGCCGATATTGCGGACTTTCCGCAACGAAGATGCTTAACGGTCGAATGACAAAAGAATCTCCCCGCAAAACTAGTTACAACATTCACTGTTCCTGATTCTTTTATCCGGCCGGGCCTGTTGCCCGACCGGGTAAAAGACGCACGGCCAGCGAAAACAGTCACTTTGTTTAGGCAGGACTTTGATACCTGCCCGAAACAAGGTGGAGGGTGCTACCTCTTCTTTTGCCTATTTCTGCGTTGCTTGCATGAGGATTGCCCTGAGCAAAGCGAAGGGAGCTACTCCAGATGCCAGGCCGAAGGCTGGCTCAGGAGTACTCTTTCTTTAGAAAGCATGTTTTGTTCAGAAGTAACGTTCGAAATTAATGAAGTAAAACAACCTTGTTCGAAGTTAATTGCATCTTGTATGTCCGTGCGTCGGCAATCTGCCTCATCCCTTCGAAGTTAATCTTCAATTTTTGAAACAGAACGACGGGATGCCGTCAAAAATGGGTGTTCTGGCGTCATAAAGGGTGTTGAAACCTGAATTGCGGGCACGGGAAATCCTGCCCGGCTCCCCGCAAGCGGAAAAGAGTCAGCATGTCGTGCGCGAAAATCGCGAAATGAGAAGTAGGGGGAAAGTAATAACGGGGCTCAGGCTATGACAGCGGGACGCCGGCGCGTTCGAGCAGCATCCGGTAGTATTTTTCGCTGTCCGTGGCCAGCAGCATCGGGAATTCGCTCTTAAGCGCGCCCTCGAGCTGCATCTGGGTAACCATCGTCAGCTGGCCACCCGCCGTATAACGACGCCAGGCATCTCTGTAACGGTTAGCGCGGACGTTATCCGGGCGTATACGCTTCACTTTTGGGGTATGCGCGGCCAGTGCGGTTTCGACATCCGACATCACGCGCTGCTTTTCAGAACGGAGTTCCGGACTGACGACCCAGCGTTTAATTTTCTTCAGGCGGTTTTTCAGAGAATGGTGGTTATCGAGACTAATGCCGAGGCGGGCCATCTTGAGCTGGTGACGCTCATAGCGTTCACGCATGGATTCAGCCACGCCCGCCGCAATCGCCCACTGGCGGTATTTGTGCAGCCCCTGGCGAACGTTTTCTAACGTGATACCGCGAGACGTAAAGTGTTTTTCCGTCAGGAAAATGCGCATCGGTTTGTACTGACCCGCATCCGCGTCTTTTTCACGGTGCACGACAACGTAATCCAGCTGTTCCATCACGCGCAGGGCTTTGAGCAGGACGTCATAAGATTTTCGACCGTTCTCATAGATATGCAATACGCCCATATGGCGCGCAATTTCTTCGACGGGAAGCAGGGTTTCAAACATATATTCACTGTCAGGGCTGTAATCGCTGTTCGCAGCCAGAACGAGTGAAAGGGCTGTCAATGCTTCACGGCTTTCAGAACGGGGGGTAGAACGCATCGGTTTGGGTTTAAAGGACGGATCGAACATGCGGGAGTAAGGCGTATAACCTATACGACGCAGCTCAAGCAAATCGTTATTGCGTTTCCAGTCATGCCCACGCAGGGCGCCAACCATTCTGGCCGCCATACCACGGGGTGTTTTTTCATTAAATGCAGGCTGGTGGTTACGATGTGTTTTGGATTGGCCTTTACGCAGACGATTAGCCTCGCCCCGACGTGAGGGACGATAAGCACCTGCGGGCGCATCAGAGACTAACGCTGAAAGCGGAATTGCATGTTCAGACACAGCTCCCAGCACTTATGTTGGGATGCAGGAGTTGACCTTTAAAAGGCATAAATCTATACTCCCTGCATAGAGCAACAAACTCTATACAGTTTTAGTGAGCCCCGTTAATCTTATCGACCCGCCAAAGTTGAACAAGATTATCGGGGTTTTTGCTTTTCTGGGTCTGGAAAACTTACCTCTCAGAACCCATTCCCTGCCACCTTGCGGCGTGGCTCACCAAAAATTATCTAACCGATCAGCAATCTAGCACTCAATAACGAAAGGATCAAGAAGGTAAGCCCACTAAGCTAAATTCCTGTCTCGCGCTTCACGCTCTATCAACTGTTCAAGTATTTCCGCCTGCGTTAAACCATCTTCTTCACACATGCTCATAAGCAGTTCTTTAAGCTGTGGTTCGATGAAAACTTTAACCTCTTTATGCGTTGCTCTTTTTCGGGCAGTTGCCATCCGCTGCTTTTCAGCATCGCTGAGAGCATTGCCTTTTCTATAGGGCCGCTTAGGTTTCGATGAGGAAGTAACTGCATTTTCGATATGTGACATTTCTGCCTCCCCAAGGATCAAAATAGGATCAATTGAGAAAGCCTACTACAGTTTCTGTAACTCAGCAGCATAAATAGCATTTTGGCATTCCCGTTGGCGCGGGATAGCTCGCAAAAATGCACAGAAGGATCAGTGACTGGGGTTCATAATCCTGTAGGGTTAGCCCTTGAGCTAATTTAGCTTTCAAGCTAATATTTCTGCTTAGGGGGAAACATCGTGTTCACTGTAATTTTTCATGACGAAGCCGAAACAGAGCTGTTGGCATTGCCTGTTCCAATTCGGGTTAAAATGACCCGACTGCTGCAGAAGTTAGAAGCAAACCCACGCCTGCTCAGAGAACCCGATACAAAACCGTTAGGAGACGGGTTATTTGAGGTCAGAACAATGGGAACTGACATAGCCCGTGGGCTATGGGTATATCAAAGCGGTGAACGCATTTTTCTACTGCGGATCTTCATTAAAAAGTCCGTGAAAACGCCCCGCAATGAGATAGAACTGGCCTTCCGCAGACTGGAGGAAATGAAGAAATGAAATATAAGACACTGGATCAAATCCATGCCGCATCGATGCAAGACCCGGAATACAGAGCGGTATATGACGCGGAAGTGGCATTAGAGCGCTTGCAGGAAACACTACAGTACTGGCGTGCTGAAGCGGGGCTAACTTCCGCTCAGGTAGCAGAACGGATGGGTGTAAAGCCGCCGACGGTCAGCAGGATGGAAAAAAACGCAACAAAAATGAGCTATGAGACGCTCTTAAGATACGCCCGCGCCTGCGGTGTTAGCTTCAGGCTGCAACAAATCTGAGCTTTCTTCCGAGGAGGTCGCTGATTTTATCGGTATGCCTCCCCGTTTTTTTTGAATTAATACGAGGATTTCCAGTCAGTGCCCGCATCCCAGCGGGACTGCCAGTGTGCGAGATAGGTTTGAGCCAGAGCCGGCAATCCGCTGACCACCAGGGCGTTCTCCGAATTCGCCTCCGCTGCACTTTTCGTATAGTTGAATGACCCCGTTTCCACCGTTTGTTCATCGACAACAATCACCTTGTCGTGGCTGATTTTGTACTTGCTGATGGTGCGTACAGGAATGTCAGCATTGACCAACAAATTCATTGCGGCAACACTGGCTTTTCCTTTGTTGCCCTTCTCATCCACCACCACCTTAACGTCCACGCCCCGTCGCTTCGCAGCGACCAGCTCTCGAGCTACCTCTGGTGAGGTGAAGGAATATCCCATCAACCTTAAGCTCTGCTGCGCATTATCTATTGTTCGCAAAACCAGCTGTAACGCGCTCCCCTCCGGAGAAAAACCGACATCTATGGAAGGGGTCGCCAGCGCTGTGCCCATAGGTAAAAAAAGTGCCGAGACTAAAGCACCTGCGAAGAGATATTTATTCAGCATTATTGCTCCAGAAAAAATGGCCGATATTGGCCCGAAGATAAGGTTCAGCTCACCCCGGCATGCAATTGCAGTTCGCCGGAAGCCTGTCGTAATTCCTACGTTCGTGGTGAGTGATAAGCACGGCGGCGAGGCAGATAATGATGAGGATCACGACTATCCATTTATCCTTTCTCGGTACGGGGGCATCCTCATCAGCTTTCTTAGCGTCGGCATGCCCGTGGTGTTCTGGCATATCTTTCGCATTCTTAGCGCAGGAACGTGACTCCGCTGAGCATTTCGACATTTCAAAGTCCGCAAGTGCGTAAACCTGGCAGAGCTGCCAGCGTTCGCGGCAGGTAGGACAGGTCACGGGTACGTATTCCAGTCTGCCCGTGACCGTGCTGCCCTGCTCGGCACCGCACAACGCATGCCACATCTCTGTCTCGATGTGCGTCATTATCTGGCCGTACTGCCTACCGTTATGTTGAATCCGTCCATCCACTTCCAGCACGTGGCGAATAGGGCGCTTCAGCCTGTATTCGCCCGGAGAAACTACGGAATCCAGTAATATAAAGCGCCCTTTCCCGATATCCGGCTCGAACTTAAACTCGACGAGCGTTGCGCAGCCAGGGATCTCACGTAACGACAGTTCCAGCCAGTCCGGATCGGTACCCGAGGGCGCGTCAAAAAGTACGGAGGAAAATTCCACCCCGTGGCGGGCATAATCGCCGTCATACGGCGGGTGCAGGGTGATGGTTACCTCAGACATAAACACGCCTCATGACTTTCCGACCATAAGATTATGCGTACCTCACCGCGATAAGAACTCATTCGAACCGCCGATGTCATGAGGGCGCTGCCCTCGGGTGAGAAACCGACGTCAATGGAAGGTGCCGCCTGTGCCTGAATAACGGGCAGGCAAAAGACCACGGCCGCAAAGGCCGCGCAGAGTACTTTTTTGTGCATGGTATGTTCCTGAATAATTGAGAGGGGCATAACACCGGAACGCGCCGGCATGAGGGTATTTAAAAAGAACGGACAAAAAACTCGTGCAAGGTAAAGGTGGCCATCACGCTCAGAATGAAAACCAGGGCCAGACACAGGGCCAGTCCCCCGAGGGCACCGGCATTTTCTTTGAAGGTTTGCCACCGGCTCCGGGTCGGTTCTGCTTCACGAACCGGGCCTGTAAACGCATCCGCGGGGACTGCGCCGGTCGAGCCTTCGTCGCACTCCCGCTGGACGATGATGACTTTCCCCTGAAACGCTGACGCCCGCGCCGCGCCGGTAATGGCCGCCAGGCTCAGCGCCGGGTCCAGCCCGCCGTTGCCACAGCCGATAAGAGGGAAGGCAACGGAGGAGAAGTTATGTTCCGCGGCCAGCCTGAGCGCCGCAAGAGTGCAACGGAACACGATGTCCGGCGAGCTACGCCATAAAAAATTCAGGCCGCCAACGTGAATAACCGGCCGGTTTAACGCCCCGCCCTCCGTCAGCGTGGCCGTTCCTGGCCACATCAGGCCCTTGCGGCTGACCTGCCGAAAAGGCACGGTGCCTGCAATACGCTTCAGTTGCCCGGAGACGCCGCCAGGCATCAGAAGCCAGTGAGGAATGAGGTTGAAATTCCACGGATTGACGACGCAGTCCGCGTCCTGCTCAAAGAGGTCGCCCTTCACAATCTTCAGCAGCGCGCCGTGGCGTTTAGGCACAGGCAACCCGTAAGGCAACGTATGCTGCCCGGTGCCGGCCTGCCCTTGCAGCAAACAAAATGCTCCTTCTCCGGTTTGTGCGTCCCAGGTCAGGTTGTCGGGTTCTTCTCCCACCAGTCGGGTAATCGCTACTTTCAGCGGGTCATAGTGCAGGCCGTGAAGCGTGCGAAATCGGACGCGCTGGTAGGGTTGGCCAGACGTCAGCAACGTACAGCTCCGCACGTCAATAAAGTTAATAAACAGAGAGTTCTGGCTGTCCATTTTTGTCCTCAGTTTAGTTCAAAAGGGTGTAGCGAGGCCGGTGAAGACGAAACCACCGGGTGGAATACAGGAAAATATGGTGTGGAAATGGAGGGAAGAGCTATTCAGACGCCGCCGCATTTAACAAAATTTAACGCATCACCATCAAACTATGGCCCACCACCGCGGCAACATTCAGCAACGAATAACCAACGGCTCAAGGCGATTTCGGCACATTTGCCCACAGGTAGTGCAGGAACTGTGTATTGTTCACAGACTCACGCCGCCAACCTGCTCGTTGCAAAACGATATCGAGCCCTTCTATGTTGCCCGCAACACGAACCGGAAACGCTTTTACCTGTCTTCCTTGTGAATCAAACCCGGTTTCGAGTTCATACTCATTAAGGTAGATGCTCGATACGGCGGGGTTTATATTCATCAATTTACGCTGACCCCACTCATCCTCGCTGAGTACGTTATGCACCCAGCCGGTAAGACGCGTGGCGTGTAGCACGTGCTGAAGACGGAACAAGTCATTTTGCATCAGTAACGCTCCACTACCGGCACGCCATAAGTAGGTCAACTTTCCAGGCAGGTCGGCCAACACACCTTTCTCTCGTCCTTCCCTGAGGAGCCAGCGAATATGATCAGCAGTTTCTTTCGGGAAACGCTTCTGTTTTTCAGCAGCCGCCAACCAACGGATTAGATAAAGGTTTTCCTGAGAGGATGAATGAGCAACCCCGTCCTTTCGTGCCAGATGAAGAGCAATCAGGCCACACCAAGCCAGATGACCGATATGCGCGTTATCTATTTCCATATGTCCTTCTATTTTGTGTCTGGTTGATAATGCTCAAAAAACAACCTTCCGGTTGCTGAAACTATTAAAAAATAATAGAGGCCGCAAAATAAAAAACGCTTTCCCGGTAGCCCTTTGATGGAGCGATGACTTCAATGCATACCTCTGCATGCGAGCGATTTCACATTAACTTCGGCATTTATTGGCATTTCTTTAAGGGCAACGAAACCGACATTTCTGCAAGATTGCACTTTGGGTTTATCCAGTGCGTATTGGGCGAGGAGGATGTCAGAGAGCAATGGTTAACTGTCGGCCTCCGGGGACCGCCCCTGAGGCAATGACACGTGGTATTGCCCTGCCTGTTCGATAGCCCGGATATTTGCCCCCAGCACGCGGGGGACGCGCAGGCGGGCACGGTAGCCTCTTCCCCGCGCGGGCAGACTCTGCAACACCATCTGCCACAGTACCGATGTCCGCACCGGCTCTGATGGCGGCCGCGCCCAGCTGTATTCGCACTCCAGCGCAAATTCACCCACGGCGGCCAGGGCCGGGTCTGTCAGAACCAGTGCCGACGTATCGTGCGTCCCCGGTTCCTCCCCGAGCATGCGCAAAATGCGCTGCACCTTGTCCGCCCGCACGTAGCTGCGCCGCTGCCTTAAAGGCGCCGTGGCCAGCAATTGGGCATCAGACGGTGGGGCCACCTCCACAAAGCGGTTAATGCGCACCGCTTCCTTCGTAAATTTGTCTGCATCTTTGATGTAAAGCGAGCTGCCGCGGAGGACCTCGCCCTTGAACAGGGTCACGTTCTCTCCCTCCTGCAGCGCCTGCACTTCCTTCACGTCCACCTTCTTCTGCTCACGCAGCTGCACCCGGGAATCGTCTCCCCAGCTGCCGCCGGCCAGCCCGTCCTGGCGAACCATCGCGCTCATCTCCGCCCGGTATTCGGTGCCGGCCATCAGCTGCAGAATTTCCAGCGTGTCCTTCGGATCCATGATTTTCCCGGTAATACGCGTGCCCATGTTGGCAATCAGCGTCCATACCGCGTCACCGGCCGCCGATTTCAGACGCTGCACCTCCTGCCCGGCCAGCAGTAAGCAATACCCCAGCGAGCGAATTTGCGTCGCCAGCTCCCCCAGTTTCTCACTGTAGCCAGCGCCGACCTCATCAATGATCCACAGGAACGGGAAGCGGTCTTTGTATTTGCGCACCTTCATGATGTCCTGCGGACGGCCTTCCAGCTTTTCGCCTAAGTCCTGGCTGAGTATCATCGCCAGCTGCGACTGATACAGCCGCCCGAGAGTGGAGCCTTCGTTGGCGGAGATTTCCAGCGCGGGCACCAACACGATCAAAATACGGTCGTTGTGCACCACGTCGCGCAGGTCGATATCGCCGGCGTCGCGGGCGAACACGTGGCCGTAGGTGTCGTTAAACAGGCTCAGCATGCGGGTGAACTGCTGCATCAGGTAGCCGTGCTGACGGTTGGCCTCCGGGTCCCACTCTGAGGGGCTGGCCACCTTGTCCATGTCGAAACCGGCCAGCGTGCTGAGGTAGTTTTCCAGCACGCGGCAGATGTCCTCATGCCACTGTTCGTCCGTTGCCTGAATGTACAGTTCCGCAATCTTGCGCAGCGGCAGGTACGACTGGATGGTGCGCTGCGACATCACCGTCCCTTCACGCCGGCACTTATAAACCAGCGCAAAAACCAGCGCCTGGTTCATCGAGCGCGCCTTCTCCTGCCAGCCGCCGTCGCCGCTGCCGGTTTTCGGCAGCATCGAGTCCATCAGGTTGATGATGTATGTTTCCTGCGCGATGCCGAAGACGCTAGTGGTGTTAGTCTGCGGCCGGCCCTTGACGTCCTCCACCATCTCCTGCGCCCGCGAGCGGCCGCCGGTAATAAAGTTCATGGTGCGCAGGTCGTCTTCACGGCCAAACCGGCGGGCGAGCGAGGCGGTGCCCAGCTGGACGTCGTTCTGGGCCTTATGGTCAGATAAAATCAGCCCCTTCCCCCAGCACAGGGCGTTGAACACCCAGCCCAGCAGCGTTTCGGTTTTCCCGGCACCCGTTGTGCCGAACATCAGCACGTGACGCGTCAGGTCATCCATCGACAGCCAGAGTTCGCGCCCGGCGTCTTTGCCCCGCAGGTAGCCCGCATACAGGATGCCTGCCGCGCGGTCGGTGTGGATACGGATGTTCGTCACCGGTAAAAATCCCAACAACTTTGCCGGGACCTGCCGGCCGGTGGAAGGGTCATTCCGGTTCATGTCCGTGGGCATCCGCATCGGCATCTTCCAGCGGCCGGCCGGTGCCGTGACCATCGACCAGAACGCCACCACCAGCACACTGAATAACAAAGAGCTCGGATAGAGGATGCCGGTCACCAGCGCCGCCCCTATCCCCCCCGCCAGCGTGCCCGGCAGTGAGAGGGTTTCGTTAAGCCAGGAAGCCCCGACCCGCCGGCTGACGCGTTCGCGTTCTACGCCATAGTTACTGTCCGTCATGCATGTCCCCTTCCGTCAAAAAACGCTGCAGCGCCTCAGGCGAGGCCAGTGCCGCCTGCGGCACGTAGCGGCCGTCATCCGAGATTGTCCAGGGCGTCCCCGGCAGGCGGTAAGCCCTGAAGGCCACCTCGTTAACACCCACCGCCGCCCGGGCCATTTCGAGCGCCGCCGCGTCAGGCGTCTTCACGCCGGCTACCGGCACGCTGCCCGGCACCCCCACGCCGGCGTCAGCTGAAAACAGCTGCTTCCACGCCGCCGGGCGCTGCGACAGCGGCAGGGCCATCACCGGGGCAAGCGCCGCCAGGGAAGCGGCACCGCCCTCTACGGTAACCGGAAAAATCTCCACGTTGACGCTGTCCGAGGCCGCCTCAAACAGGCGCTCCATGCGCTGGCAGTTCGGACACTGCGGGTCTGCGAATACGTACAGCGTCCGCGCGTGGCCGGCCGACATCGGCACGGTAAAGACGCCGCGCGCCGCGGCGTGCTCAAGCCTGGCGGGCAGCCCTGCCCGCACCGCAGCCGGTAAGGGCCAGAGGGTCGTCCGGGCGGCTACCGGCGCCGGAAGGGCGCCGCCAATATGGGTGTTACCCGCCACATTCAGAGGCCGTGAGCCCGCTGAACCGGGATTCAGCACGCTGTGCGGGTGAGTATTCATGAGAAGCTCTGACGCTGAGCCGGATGGCAGCGAAAGCGAACTGAGCCCGCTCACCCAGGCTACGGAGGCCAACGCCACGGCCGCAACGCCGCCGGTCAGCCACCGGCGGGCCGCCCGCCGCTTCTCCGTCCCGGCCAGCACGCCGGTCAGGCACGTCAGCAGGGTGTCGGCGTCTTCCCCGCGGTACAGCGGCGTCAGGGCATTGTGGACATACAATCCGTCGCTGCGGACGACGAACCAGGGAAACGGCCGCAGCCGGCAGGTAAATACGCTGCGGCGCGCATGACGAACGGTCAGCAGGCTGCCGGTGATTTCGGCCACAAACTGCCCTTCTTTGTGTGTGATATTCATGGTCAGGTCCTGTGTCAGACGGTCTCATCGTCTGCGGGGAAATCGGATCCGCCCTCGGCGGGCAAATATAAGGCGTCCGGGAACGGCACGTTGCGTTCGCGCTTCGCGCGGGCGGGCCGCACGTCGCGGGGGTGAACGAGCCCCAGCATTTCGAGCTCCATCTGCAGCCCGGCCACGGCCTCCTCCGTCATCAGCGGCGGACGCGGCAGTCCGAGCCGGGCTGCGTGCTGCTCGGCGCGGGTCTGGGCAATAATGCCCGCCCCTTCAACGAAAACCTTGGCGGCGTCGGCGGTCTGCAGGCCGTACCACAACGTCCGGTCAACGCCCTTCAGCCAGCGGAACCGGGCGGGCGGCAGGCGCAGGTCCCGTCCATACAAACCCGCCAGCGCGGCACGCACCGTGCCGTGGGTGGCCAGCCATTCGCTGACGCCCGGGCAGGCCAGCACGCGGGCCACCTGCGCTTCGGAAGCGGCCCAGTCGGGGACGCTGCGAAACTGCGGAGGCCGGAATAGCCTTTTCACCATGCACGAGCGGTTGAGGTCGTCGAGCAGCGCCTGGGCCGCCTTGCGGTCGCCGGCAAATACCTGCAGGCCGAAGGCAGCCAGCAGGGCACGCTCGTGCAGCTGCCACTGCACGGGTGGTGACATAGCGGGCCCCAACTGGGCATCAAACACCGCCCGGGCCGCGTCGCGGTCGAGCACGCGGCGGCGGATAAGGCCGTGTTTTTCGGCAAACTCTTCCGGCTTCTCCGCCCAGGCATTTCCGGGGGTAGTGTCGTTCATCAGCCCGTCTGCGTGATGATTGGCCAGCACCGGTATCACCGAGGGGGCGAAGGTGGCCATCACCCGCGGCAGGGTGTGAATGGTTATCCAGCGCTTGCTGCGAAAACTCAGGCCGGGATGCAGGGCCAGGGCCCAGCCGCTGACCACGCACAGCGGCACCATCAGCACCCACAGAATGCCGGCGGTGGTGTTCATCACGCCCCACCAGTCGCTGACGCTTACCGCATCGGCGCCGTTGCCGGTGGCTGCCAGCAGGTTAATGCGCACGGCGGCGTAACGGTGAATTTGCGGGAAGTCGGCCAGCCGCCAGAGCCAGTACAGCAGCCAGCAGCTCCCCTGCACGATATAGCTGAAAAACAGCCAGAAGAGCACGCCGACCAGGGCGAGGACGACAAAGGGTATGGCCGCCTCATTACTGGCGGCCTGAGGAGAATGTGTTTGCATGAGGGAGTTTCCGGAAAGGAAAGCGGGGCCGGACGGCCCCGCGAAATACGGATGTAAAAACACCGGCCGGAGCCAGTGTCAGAAGAAAAGCGTCAGGGGGAAATGCAACGTCAGACGGCCTGAGGCACTACCACATTGTGTTCGTATTCCACAAAGTTGCTTTGATGCGCGACGTACAGCGGCCACGGCTCCTGCGGAAACGGCTCTGTGTACCGGTTATGATTCATGGCACCCAGCGTGTTAAACAGCTCTTTCGCGACGATGGGATGGGCTGTAACGCTCAGCACCGGCACGTCAGGCATGCGGGTATTAAGGCGCAGAGCGCTGCCTTCCAGCTCTCGGTTAGTCCAGCTGCGCATATCAAGGCCCACCACGTCGATGACGCCCTTTTTAACCATATGGATGTAAAGGATGTTGCCATTTTTAGTGTCGATACCGAGGTACTTACCGCGTCCGGCATCCATCACCTGATGTTGTTTCTGCGGATTGAAACGGTCAGGCCGGGTCAGCATAGTCACTATCTGATTGAGCACACGGCGGCGGCAAACTTTGCCGTAATGACGGACGCCTAATGGAAACAGGATTGCTAGCCACACGAAAAGAGAGAATAAGTAAAACTGCCCGTCGGCGTGTAGCATTGTCTTCCCAAACATACCAACAAGAGTTGCAGCTGCGATAAAAAGTAAACTTGGCAAAGCAATAAAATAATAAAGAACCCGAATTAAAGCCCAAACAAAATCAAACCAAGTATCATGACGTTGCACAACTTTCATGGTATTCCCCTGCCGCATTTTATATGGTTAAATTATACCCTTAACTGTAAATAAAACCAGTTATTTCAACGTATACCATCCTCATTTCCGGGAGGCGCTTCACGGTTTGGCACGCTCTGTAAACCTGGCACTTTCCGGGCTCCTCCGCCTGCTGCTCCAAACATCCCTTTGACGTCATCCACCAGCCCTCCCATGATGCCCGCCATGCCGGCACCGCCGAGGAAGGTGATCACGTAATCGGCCAGCGTCGCCTGCAGCCCGAACACACGCGTCACCGTAAACGTCGCAATGCGCGCATAGACCAGCAGCCAGCCGAGCATTTTCACCAGGCCGATGATCGAGTCCGCGTTCGCATTGGCCAGCGCCGTCCCAAACAGCAAATTCAGCAGGGTTCCCGCGGCCATTACGGCCAATGACGCAAAGAAGAAGCCCAGCACCATCAGGGAGGGACGCAGCATCATGTCGATCAGGAAGATATAGCCGTAGGCGCTGCGGCTGCCTTTATCCTCCTCCGCCCCTAGGTGTGTGACCGACCACATCGGCCCGGCGGCGCAGCCCACCATCACGCTGACCAGCCAGTTAGTGGCCCCGACCATCCAGTAGAGGAAAGGCACAGCCGGAAGAAAGATGGCCAGTGAAAAGCCTGCGGCAAACAACAGCAACATTAAAAAGTAAAACGGCGGGGAAAGTTCGGTCAGCACGTCTTTAGCCACCCCACCCAGATTAACGAATGTTAATTTCCCCACCGTGCCCAATATCGAGTTATCCGCTGTCGACGCCGCCGCAATAGCAAGCGTGTAAGCCCCCAGCGCCGACTCAGTGGCGCCCAGCGTATAATCCCCAATTGTCTGCATTTTGATCAAAGGATTAACCTGATCTGAAAAATCCGCCGATGTCCCTATTTTCCAAGTTGCCACAGTGTCTGTAAGCTTTTGCATGGGATTCTTAAATAAACTAACGAACACGGCTCCAGGATCAGCAGCGTTCACTGCTTCCCCGTCATCCTTGGCCACCTGCGAACCCAGCGGCGCGGTATAGGGGCTGTTCTGTATCTGCGACCGGTAAGCGGTCAGCACTTCGTCATACAGATCGCCGGTGCCGGTCTCGCCTCGCAGGCTGGGCCCCGTGGTGACGGGCGTGGCGTTGGCCACCTCGTTGGTTTTGCTGTTGGCCGTGGCAAAGGTGTGATACCAGGCGCCCAGCGACAGCCAGCCGTAGGCCTTGAGCTGACTGGTCAGCTGCGTCTGCAGCGTGTCGTTATTATTGAGCTGGGTCAGCGCATAGTTCACCGACGTTTCATAGGCCGCCGCCGCGCCCTGGATAATGGTCTCAGCATCGACAAAGGTGCCGGTATCCTGGTCACGCCGGCTGAGGTACGTCGTCACGAACGCCTGAGCCGCCGCGTCCAGCGTGGTCTGCATGGTTTTGAGCGCCTGCCGCTGGGCGGCCGTCACGCTGTCCGTATTGACGGGAGACCCGAAAATGGCGCCGAGCGCGTAGGGAGAAGACACAGGGATGCGTGCACTGCCGCAAATCGCGCTGCCGTTGCCAATCGTGTAATCACCGTCGTCGCCGGTCACCGCCATCGGTGCGGTTTTGGCTACCCCGTCCTGATACAGCATGGCCAGCTGTGCGTTGTTGGCGTATTTGCACAGGTTCATTTCGAATACGGCCCGGGCCGCCGAACGCGTAGAGGGCGCCGTCGGCTGCACCACCAGCGACATGCCGCTGCTTATCATATCAGCCGCTTTATCAGTGAGGATATTCGCCCCACCCACCCCCATCGTGGAAGCGGCCCACAGCATCACCAGCTGGGAGAGCGACCACCCGGATGCTGTGGGGACAAGGGTGATAAAACCGGCAAAGCTCATCACGGGGTGGAGCATCGAACGCCCGGTGCTGAACACTTTGCCGTCCTGCCCGCTCTTAAACAACGTTTTGAGCGTCACAATCAGGAACCATGCCATCGCGACGGTGCACAGATAGCCGTTGAGCGTAGCGAACAGCGTTCCAATCAGGGTCGGCTCGCCGGGTTCAAACGGGGAGACCACCACGTTGCCGAATATCATCACCAGCGCCTGGCGGGAGAGGTCTTGTGTCTTGCCGGCGGCGTCGCTGATGGTCTGGTAATCGACGCCGTCGGCAAACGCCGGGCACGACAACACCAGCAGCACAAGCATTGCCTGTAACTTTCCGAAGAGTTTCATGGATTTTCCGCGAAAAAAAGCCGGACTGCGCCGGCGGAGTGTAACGGGATGAGGTCGCCTGTCGGCAGGCTATTTATGGCGATTGAACATCGGGGGGAAGCGCTTAAAAAGCCACGCACCGGCCCGGAAGACCACAACACAAGCCACGAGCTTTAACACTATTATCCCGGCTGCGATGCCCAGCCATCGGGCGATATCACTGGCCGGTGCCGACAGGAATGTTTTTAAAAAATCAGGCATCTGCATTGCTGTTTCCTGTTACCACGCGGGTTTGAGAATGATGCCCCGCTAACCACAGGAAGGCGTCAGAAATACCGGTGCACAAAACGAGCAAGAGCAGCACCCCGCCTCTTAACACCTCAATGAGCAGTAGAAACGCAATAATGGCAAGGCCAAACGCCAGAGTAATATCGCCGGCTGACGCAGACACGACAGCGTCGTAAACGAGGGAAATGTTGTTCATTTTCATAAATATCTTCCGATGTGCTATTTCCCAGACATGGATTTTGCATGGAAAAATAGGAGGTGATTTTTGTGGTATACTCAGAGCACGTGTCATTAACACGTGTTAATTCGTTAAAAATGGGGAAACAATGCCTACAGCCACTATTCAACCGAAAAAAACGGTCAGCGTGACGCTTGAACCCGCCTTACTGCAGCAGGCGCGCGAAGCGGGGATTAACTTATCCGCGACGCTCACCGCCGCGTTACGGCGTGAAATTCGCACCGGAGAGGCAAGCCGCTGGCAGCAAACCAACAGTCAGGCTCTGGATGAACTAAACCGCATTACCAGTGAACATGGCTTACTGTCTGACGATGAAAGGACCTTTTAAACATGCAGTACAGCGTTTATCGGAACACCGGAAACAGCAGGGTCTATCCATACTTACTTGATGTGCAAAGCGACATTATTGGTGCCCTCAATACGCGGCTAGTGATCCCTCTGTTTCCGATGACGCTGTTTCACGGGACCCCCGCCAAAACACTGAACCCAATACTCAGCATTGAAGGCGATAATTTCGTCCTCATGACGCATGAAATGGCAAGTGTGCGCCTCACACATCTTGGCGAAGAGGTACTCAGCGTTCATGAGTATCGTCAGGTTATTAAAAGCGCACTGGATTTCCTTCTCGACGGGTTTTGATATCTCTCCCCCACATGCTTTCTCATTTCACAAATTGCCAGACATGCGCAGGCACGCGGTCAAACAGCTTCCCCGCCGCGAACTCAGCCTTGCGGTGGTCGTAGGCACCCGTCATTTCCAGGCTTTCTTTCGGATCACCCGCGTACTTCAGGCGCTCGTATACCTTTTCCAGCGTGTCGGGCGTTTGGCAACGCCGGAATTTCAGTAACCAGTCATCTTTTGTCATCAGCGTTATCCCAAAATATGAAATTTCAGCACCCGGTTCGGGTGCTCATTGATACATTCCGGCGCTCAGCACCCGCCTGCACCATTTGGTCTCGTTCAGAAAGTCCCGAAAACTGCCCTTCTCTGACGCCGACACCCGCTTTTCTTCCAGCTGCCACAGGCGGTAGTTCATCGCCAGCGCCTGAACGAAACCGGTAGCACTGATGGCCCCGAGTGCCAGCAGGACGCTGACGATGCGCAGCCAGCCGGTGGCGTTCACGTCCCGACCTGCGGCCATCAGCATCAGCAAAAATCCCGCCGCCGGTAGGCCAGTCAGCCACATCAACCCCCACCAGATAAACAAGTTGAGGCGAAAATTACGCCGAAGCTGCGCGGGCGACAGCCCGCTGTCTGCCACCGCCTGTGCCCAGTCCGCCGGCCGGTAATCTCCTACTACCCTGCCCGACGTGACATCACGCAGGCGCGTCCACAGGCGTGTCGCATTCCTGCCCGTGTAACGCAGCACCCGCGCCGTGTCAGAGACGGGCACAAAAACATTCAAGGCCAGCCAGCCGGCGCCCTTGAGCGTCACGCCCGCTTTGGGGGCCTCCGTTGCCGTCTGCTGGCCGCGGTCTCCGCTCGCCCTGTTCATGACGCTTCTCCTGTCTGTACCGGCACCGGCTGGAATAACGTGAACGGCTGAGAGTGCAGCGCGCTCAGCTGCAGCAGACACTGCGTCATAAAGGTGTACAACGCTTTCAGCTCCGGGTCTTCCAGGCAGCGGATATCCGGCGTCAGAAACAGTATCTGTCCTGGCTGCCGGCGGAGGCGGCGTAGATTAAACCCCGGCCCCGCCTGAAAGGTACGCGTCACGTGCGGGTGCGCAAAGGTCATCATCCGCAGGCGGATGGCCAGCGCCGCTTCGCCGGCGCCTTCATGGGTAAGCAATTCACGGGCTGACTTCAGACTGGGGTTATACGGGAACTGGCGGCTCCAGCGCGCAATGAATGTCCACAGGTCTTCGGCCCACAGCGCTGTGGCAAGCCCTGGCAGCCCACAAAATTGCCCGCAGTCGTCCGCAAACGTCAGCACGCAGCGCATCAGAGACGGCGTCAGCGCAGCCTGTGGCATCAGGGGAAACAGCCCGGAGGCCACCACGGCAGCCCCTTCCGAAACGTTCACGTCCTGCAGCTCCCCCAGGATATCCCAGCTGTCGTGTATGCCATCCAGGCCGGGCATCAGCCGCCACGCCCGCCACTCTTCCCCGCGGTTACTCAGCCAGAACTGAGCCCAGAGTTCACCGCAGGGGTCGAGCACCGCCACGGGGCCCTGACCGGCCTCAAGCGTGGCGTAAAGGTCGCGCCCGTCCGGCGCAACCCAGTTTTTTGTCATCATTTATATTCTCCGTATTAGGGTTACTGTGCGCTGACGCTGACGCCGGCGCCCATCTGAGAAGACAATGCCTGCAGCTGCGGCGCATAGTCCGCCTTTGCCGCGAGGGCCAGCTGCTGGCCCGCAATGATGTTCCCCTCGCGCAGCTCATTTTTGATGCCCAGGGACAGCCAGTTGCCAAGGCTCTGCTGACGGGCCACCTCGCGCATCAGGTTGTCGCCGCTCATGGCCTGCAGATCGGTATTCCAGGCGATGTTGGCATAACGCCGCCCCACCTCGAACGCCTCAAACTCACGCTCACTCATCTCGCCGGTCTGCTTTGCCTGCGCGGAGGCCGTTTGCTGGTAATAGGTCGCGGCCGACGGCGCCTGCAGCGCATCAGCCAGTGCGTCACGGGTCGCCGCCTGCGGCTGACTGGCCGCGACCATATCGAGCTGCGGCTGCTGCGCTGCACTCTGTATGGCTTTGTACTGGGTCAGCAGCCCCTGATATTCCTGACCGGTGGCGGTCTGAATTTCTCCCTTGCCCGGGGAGCGGCCGGCGTCTGCGCGGGCCGCGTTGTTCAGGTACGCCATCGCCGCGTCGGTCTGCGCCTGGGTAAAGGTCAGCTCCGGGACCTTGCCGCGCGAGCCGGCGCCGTCAATCAGGGAACGCAGCTCGGTATCCCCCCCCGGAAGGACGGACGCGCCCTGACACAGCGCGGTGCCCCCGTACGCCTTTTCTTCCTCCGGCGTGCAGTAGGCCGCGTGTATCAGGGCGCTCCGATACCCCCCCTGACGCGGCGATACCGGCAGACTGGCCAGCGTTTCCTGCACCGGCGCACTGGAGACACCGCCGCCGGAGGCAAGCGTTGAGGCCGCCGCCCGCGTGCCCTGGCTCACCTGCATGGCCGTGCCCGAGGCCGACTCGCTGCAGATGCTGTCCGGCACGGTGTAAGCCGCCCGCGCCGCCTCCAGCCGGTCGGTCTGGCGGTTAAAGTTCTCCGCCTCACGCTGGGTACGGGCCGCTTCAGTAATGGCCGTAGTGGTTTTGTCACTCGACTGCACCACGGCGGTGCCGGTCTCCTGCTCGACGGAGAGGATTTCGCCAAGCGTCGCCTGCAGGGTGGTCAGCGCGGGCATCACCTGCGTCGTGATGGGGATACTGCTCATCTCTTCCGTTGGGTAGGAGAATGCGCAGGGCGAAAACGACGACAGAATGCAAGCCGCAAGCAGTCGGCGCCCGGCGCGGTCGCGTAACGTTTTTTTCATAAAGGCTCCTGAAGGGAGGGAATGATTCAGAGGTCGTAACCCTGCTTAGTGATGAGCTCATTGGCGAGCATACGGATGACGTTATCACCGCTGTCCTCACCCGCCGTGCGGCGTCGATATTCAATGATCTTTTCGGCTGTGCCGCCCGGGAAGAATCGTCCGAGAATGCGACGCGCCGTGGCGGCACCGACGTCTTTTTCAAGCGTTCGGCGCAGCGACATGTCGACGGGCGTAGTGCTGTGCCCCCACAACTCCTGCGGCCCCACCGTATTTTTCATGATGTGGGCAATCGTGCTGCCGCCTTTTATGCGGAAGATGCCGAGGAACGGCACGCCGCTGCCGTCTGCCGACGGGCCGCTGCCCATACGCGCGAAGCGGTCCAGAGTGGTGTCCGGGACGTTAAAACGTTCCTGAAGCAAGATGCGGTCTTCCGGATCGACGCCAACCATGTACACCGAGTTGGCAGACTGTCGCAATGCGTCGGGCATGTCGCGGAAGTACTGTGAGGAAAGCACCGTGCGTACGCCAAATTTGCGCTGTTCACGGTCTGCGGTTTCGAGCATCGGAAAGATAAACGGCACGCCCTTCGCATTATGCAGCTCATCGTACTGTTTCGTTTTCACCTCCTGGTCAAGCTGTTCGATACGCGCAGCGTGCAGTGCATGCCAGCGTTTATGAAGCATGGGAAAGAACTCGGTCTGATATTGCGGGAGCACGAAGTCACCACCGGAAATATGTCCGGCAAACAGGTACATAATGCCGGTCTGCAGGTACCCCGCTGGCGACTTGTCTCCAGCGACATACTGGATATCTACGGTGATCACGCGCGCTTTCGGGCTTATCATAAAGCGCGTGCGGCCCGCGAACATGCGGTACTGACCGCAGGCGTCGCGCAGACAGCGTGCCAGGTAGGTGATGAGTTGTTCCCGGCTGCCGTCACGCTCAATGGTGCCGTAGTTACTTTTAAAGTCCTCGCTTCCCAGCAGCGACGCCATGTCGGCAAGCTCCGGCACAGCCTGGAACTGCGCCCGCTGTGCCGCGTCTGTGCAGCCAGCATCCTGCAGAAGATCGCGAATCTCATACCATTTAGCACTGTCCCTGGCGTCAGGATTTTTTTCCCACACGCCGGACATCTCCAGCGCCGCGTCGACTTCGGGTACGAGCCCAGGCTCATAGCGCCGCGGATCCTCCTGGCAGGATTTGAACGCATCCGTAACCAAACGGCGCAGAATGCCAGGTGTATCACGGGCGTTTGGTGGCACGCCTGTGCCGGGGTCAATGCAGAGCGCCATCAGCGTGTTTTGGATAAACTCGGATTCATAACTCAATGGCATCGTGAGTCCGAGCTGTATGTCGAACAGGTTTCGGCAGAAGTTCGGATCGTTACGCAGGACAATACTCATCACCTCGTCCTGACGCTCCGGCGAAAGTGCGCCCCTCAGTATTGAGACCATCCCCTGCGAACTGAACCCTTTATCAATGCCGGCATAGAAGGACAGCTGCTGTTGGGCGGACATCGCCTGAATGATGGGTTGACGGTTGATTAACACCGACTTACCCCCGCCGGACTCGCCGGCCACGATGTTGGTTTTCTTTGTCTGGTTGGAGGGCGCGAGATCCACCGGCATCAGCTTGCCGTCGGGCGTCACGTACAAGGCGTTGCCGTCCTCGTTCCAGGCCGAGGCCGGACGCGTCAGCGGCATCAGGTTCAACGCTTCCGACAGCGGCGGATACATCAGGCACGGCCCGCTTGCCGCAGAGGACGCCGTCAGCGTGGCGACCCACGCCTTGACCGGGTCGCCAAAGGTCTGCGTCACCCCGCATACCCCCCAGGACGTCAGCGCCTGCTGCAGCAGCGTCAGGTTGCGCGTGACCGTTTCCGGCGAGTCCCCCCAGGTCGCGGCGGTAATCGTCATCACGCACACCGGTTCGTGCTGTTCGCGGGCGGCAAGCAGCGAAACCGACTGAAAAATGGGCCTGAGACCCGGCACCCATTCGGTTAAGCCCAGCACGCCCCGTTTCATACCCAGGCGTTTCATGCCGCCGGGCATCATGTCCATGCGCACCCGCCAGGGCACGCTGCGCGGCACCAGCTCGCGCAGGCGCGCAAAGCTCTGCGGTTTCTGCGGCCCGAGGTTCATCGCGAGCGTACCGTGCCAGACGCCCTTAATTTTAATCAGGTTGTTGCGTATCTCATCAACGCCGGCCCCCATCACCTGGAAGTTAAGCCAGGGTGCAAGCAGCGCCGTGGCGTCACCCCCCTGCCGCACGCCGCGGGGCATGACCGGGTCATCCGGCAGGAGCGGCTGCCAGTGTTCGCTGGTTCCCTGCGGGTCAGTTTGCGCGCACAGCACGCGTCCGGCTTCGTGAGCGTCAACGCGGCGCAGCAGGACGCCCTTTCCGCTGTCGCCGAGCGCGCTCTCCACCTGCGTGAGAAAGGCGTCGTGGCGAATTTTGAGCCCGGTGAGTTCAGCCAGCAGCGGGTTCTGACCAAAGGCCGCCGTCGGGCTGGCCTTGACCAGTTCGCTGAGGCGGGCGTTCTCGTCGCGCAGCTCGTGCCCGGCCAGCACGCCGCGGCCGGTGTAACACACCAGCCAGGTACGCTCTCGGTTCACCCAGGGGGCCAGCTTCTCCACCTGTTCATCGAGCAAGTATTTCAGGTTCAGTCCGGTCCGCCTGAGCGAGCGGTACTGGGGGGCAAGCAGGCGCTGCACCTCAGCGCGCCCCCCCTGCGGATCACACTCATGAACCAGACTGACTTTGTGCCCGTGATGCCCGAAATGGGTTGTCAGGTTCACCATCATGCGCTCAAGGCGGCCCGACCAGGCATCCGGTTTGTCCTTCGCCTGTGATTCGTCAGACTCACGAAAGCTGCCGGCCACCTCAAATACCGTCACGTAGTCGCCGTTCTTTGTCACCATAATGTAGGGGGCTGACAAGTCAGGATGACGGACGCGGTCGTCTTCGGTCAGGCGCACGATGGTTTGCAGGTCGCAGTAGTCTGGCAGGTCGCGGGAGACCGCAAAGCGGGTTGCGGCGGTGATGATGTCTTCAGTCCAGCGGATGAGGGGGTTTGGCATAGAGATTACTCCGGGTATAGGTGCCCCAGCAGGGCGTACGCACCGCTGCGGTCGGATTTTTGCCGGCGGGCAGCAGCACGGTCAGGTCGTCAAAAACGTCATGGGGCAAAATGAGCACGCAGCCTTCCAGACGCTGCTGCATCTGACTGCGGCGTCCGGGCGTGAGCCGGTGCATCGCGGCGGCGAACTCCGACGCCCGTGACGTGCCCCACATAGACTCCACCTCGCGGGCATGGCGGGCCATCCAGTTCCAGATGCGCTTGCCTTCCGCACGCGTCGTCCGCTGCTCTGAACGCAGGGCAATAAGGGCCCGTCGCTGCAGGTTTTGCAGGTCGGCGGGACGTGCATCAGGCAGCCAAACCAGATGACCGTGTGCGGCCGTCGCGCTGTCGAGGTTTTGCGTGAGCCAGCAGAGCGTGCAAACCCCGACGTCGCCGGGGCGGCCCAGCCAGAGTCGCTGCGGCTTCACGCCGCAGCATTCGCAGGCGATGCCGCCAGGGTGAGCCACGGGCCGCGGCGGCAAATCATCACCACTGATATCCGGAATAAGGGGCAGCAGTTCGCCCTCCCCCTGTTCCGGGGCGTGAGATTGTGTCATCGGGGTTTCCTGTACAGACACCGGGTGTCTGATAATGAGGTTAAGAAAAGAAGAACAGAGCGGGGCTCATGAGGCGCGGGTAACATTCCTCTTTGTTATTAGGCATGGGCAAGGTGGCGAAAAACCACAAGATATTCGCCAACGGAAAACAGCCCGCCCAGAAGAACAAGGAGAATCATGAACAGCTTACTGTCCGATACGTAGGGATGGTGGCTACTGACGGTTCCAACGCCCCAAAAAATAATTGCGCTGATGACCTGAAACATCATGGCAAAAAGGGAGTGCGACATGACAATCAGCGGCGTGAAGCAGAGTAAAATAAAAACACGGGGGTATATTTTTTCGAGAGCATCCTCACACGCCCGCCAGGGTGTCTCTTTTTCTGGTCCCTCTATTTCTGCCGCCTCCCGAAGCACCTTCAGGGCGGTGATGGTTTCCTGTATTGCAGCCGCGTCAGGCGTGCTGTCGCCGTGGATATCAGGGGTAAGAGGCAGCAGTTCGCCCCCCCGTTCCGGGGTGTGGGATTGTGTCATGAGATTTTCCTGTACAGGCAGAGGTACTAAATGGACTCATTCTCAATGAGAATTAGCGTGAAATTATATTAAGCACCGAAAACATTATTATCGACACGGAAACAATCACTCCCTTTTCACTTCTTGATAGCACCCCAAATATAAATACCACCGCGATAAAACTCAGCGACAAATAGATTATTGATGAGTAAGAAAGAGAAACATAGGTAATTGCCAGGCTAAAAACCAATGAGACACAGACCAATAATATTCCGGGTAAGGGACTGTAACGTTCCCACCAGGGGCTATGGATAATTATGGGCCGGGCCTTTTTTGCTGCTATGGCGATATTTTTTAATTCGGAAATCGCGAACTGAATATCGTCTACCGCAGACATCTCAGATCCCCCCTCACGAACCACTCTAAACTTCTCCGCACGGAACAGACGGATAACCCCTAAAAGCTTGTCAGGAGATGGACACCCGGAAGGATGTCCATCGCCAATCCCTTCAAGCTCCCTTAACAGCACGCGAGCGTTTTTCCAGTCACTAAACATGCGCTGCTCAAGCCTGTTCCTGATGTCCATCAATCTTGTACGGACAGATACCTGACTTTCACTTCCGATTTGCGCCATTATGACTTACACCTTTTTTCAAAAGCGATCCCGCACGTGACACATCTGTAAAATTCTGAGCCGGCACGGTGGCCGGCTCCGCCACAGCTGAATCAGCTGCCGATGCTGACCGGCGTCATGCCTAACTGCGTCTGGCCACGTTTGATTAGCTCCGGAATAACAATCAGCAGCAGGCTGACCACGAAGGTCAGCCCCACGTGCCACGGCTTAATCTGCGGGTTGCTCTTCATGGATTTCAGCGCAACCAGGCTGCCCACAATCCCAATAACGCCCATAAATTCTGCAATGGTCAGGGTGCTGGTGGTGCCCGATTTGGCGCCGTTTGCCACATTATTGAGGATGTCGGCAATATCACCGTCCGCCATGGCTACCGGTGAAATAAGGGCCGCATACGCGCACAGCCCGCGCAGGGTGTGACGGCGAAGCGTTTCAGACAACATCAGGGCGCGCGCGAACGCCGCGCGGTGAAGGCGAGTTAACATAGTGTTTTCCTTTAAGTGTAAAAATGGCCGGGATGGCCACGAATGAATGTCCGGTACGGACGGGACTATTTTTTCTGAAGGATTCAGGACATGCCGAGTGACTTCTCAATGGCGTCGAGCAGGTAGGGGCTGCAGACCATCATCACGCCAATAATAAATTTCACCGTGCCGCTGCTGACGTCGTTGCCGGCCGACAGGCCGGTGTGCCCGTCCTTTCTGGAACGCCGCCAGAGCATGACGCCCGTCAGGCAGAACCAGACGCCCACCATGCGCAGCAGCGTCAGCAGGGCATTGGCCGCCACCGCCCCCTGCCCGAACGTGCCGACAGAGACGTAGCTGATAGCGTCAAACGACACCTGCCAGCCCAGCTGTTTGCCGGCGGCGTCAATCAGCTGCTCAAGCCCCGCCAGGCCACCGCACAGCAGTATCATGGCCACGACGCTGCCCCCGCTGGCCGCCTGCCCCGGTGACTTGCGGGCCAGCCAGGACTGACGGGCCAGATAGCCCACCGCGCCCACGACCGCTAAAAAAATACCCAGCGTAAAGGCGAGGCCGGTGGCCGCACCCTGCAGCCCGGACGCCAGGTTTACCAGCAGGGTGATGCCATCAAGAGAACTGCCCATGACGCCTCCTTAGCGCAGCACGCCGCCGCTGGTCACCACTTCCCGGTTATCTGCATTGACCTCAATGACAGTGAGACTCCCGAGCTGCTGCCCGGGCTGTACCGCCCAGGTTTGTCCCTGCCATTTCACCCACGCCATGCCGTCCTGCACCCCCTCGAGCTGCATGCCCGCCAGCGCCGGGCGCCGCACGCTGCGGTGCTTAGTATTCACGGAGGAAGTGGGGGCGGCAGGCGCACGGGCCTCCAGCACGGTCAGCCGGTTAGCCAATGTCGCGTTTTCAGCAACCTGGTTTTCCGACTGCTTTTGCAACGCGGCCAGCGCCGCGCTTTGTGCCCGCACCGTATCCGACAGGCGCGAAATCGCCTCGCGGTTGGCGGCCTCAAAATCCCGACCGTCACGGATCATCTTCACCACTTCCTCCGGCACGGTCCCCCCGGCGATACCCTCAGAAGGGGCCGCACCGGGAACGTGCAGTCCGCCCGTTTGCAGCGGTATCGAGGACGCAGGTGCCACCGCACGCATTCCGGCCGGTTGCCCGAAGGCCAGCTGGCCGGTGTCCGGCACGGATGACGACGGCCAAAAAAAATACCAGGCCGCCACCGCCAGCACGATAACGATGCCGGCGAGCCACGGCAGCGACTGCCCGAAAATAAGGGGGCGGGTCAGAATGCTGCCTGCCGGCTTCGGTGCGGGCGGGGACGAGACGGGAACCGGCGCGTCCTCCGGCGGGGCGTTAAGCTCAATCAAGGGTATCTCCTTTTTGCTGGGCGGCGCGGATACGCGCCTGAGTTTGTGCCCGCAGCTCGGCGGCGGACGGGGAAGGATTGGAGGTCAGCGGACCGGCGGATGCCGCGGCGCTCGCCGCAGTGGATACGGTGCCCGGCGTCGCCTCGGCGTCGGTGCTGTAAACGCCGCGCATAAACTGAATGGCCACCACCTGGCCACTGTTAACGGTCACCGTGCGATCCGGCAGGCGCGCCGCGTCGCTGCTCAGCACCTGAGCCGCCTGGCCTGCCGTGTCACCGACGATAACGCCGGCCACCGCCGACGCGTCAGGGGTCGCCGGGCGGGTTGTGACGGTGTTAAAGCCGTTGCTCAGCAGCTGCGTGTTGGACTGGGCGTATAAATCGCCCGTTCCGCCAATCCCCTTCAGGATGGACGGCAGGATAATACGCCGGACATAGTGATGCTCGACGTCGGTGGACACGTTGGCCACCAGCGTATCGTCCTGCAGTGCGTAGGCATCGATTTTGTAGTTCTGCCCGCCCAGCGCCATCGTCGTGAAGTGGATGATGACGCCGTCTCCGGAGAGTTTTGCGCCATCGCTGGCCTTCAGGATCGCGCCGGCATAGGGCCCGGACACAAAGCGCCCCAGCACCGGCGTATCGCCGTTGTCCGAATTCACGCCGGTGTAAATTTCTCCCGGTCCCCGCCAGTACGGTGCCACCACCTCCACCGGGGGCTGGCCACTGAGAACATTCCCGCGGCCCTGCTGCGCCGCCAGCTGTACGGCGTTGCCGGGCAGGGAATCACGCCATGCGGACCAGCCGCCTTCCTTACCGCCCAGCACCTGAGCCTCCGGCAGCTCTGCCGCCGCCGGGGGGTGCTGCAGACGGGCCAGCAGCCCGGCAAGGGCCTTCTGCCGCGCCTCATTCAGCGCCTTTTCCTGCTCCTGCGTTCGGCCCCCCGCCGGTTGCCCCGCGGCCGGACGCGGAGCAGCCGGTGCCCCGGCCGTCGTCTGCGGGGGCGCACCGGCCACAATCACGTCCTGCTGCAAAGGGATGCTGGCAATAAAGCTGCCGTTCTGCGCGGCGGCGGCCTGTGCCCCGCGGGCGTTATTTTCCCGCAGCAGCTCGCGGTAGGCCGGCGACTCCTGCGCGCCGGACTGCGCCGTGCCGCCCACGCGGTTCAGGTCAACCCGGGACTCCGCCTCCGGCGGCGCGGCCACGTGCGTCCACAGGGCGTATCCCCCGCCCGCCAACACCACCACGCCTGACACAATCAGGCTCAGCATCACCTTGATGTTGTGCCCGCCGGTATTTTGCTGATCGCTCATTTAATTACTCCAGGGCAATGGTCAGGGCTTCGGTGTGCCCGTCAACCGAAAACGCCACGCGGGGCGTGACCGGCAGCTTCCACAGGTGCGTGCCGTCCGCGGACGACAGCGTGGTGTCAAACTCATCGCGAATGTCCGCGCGCGAGCGGATATACAGGTCATCGCCCTGCTGCCACACCACCGTATCCGGCACGTCACCGGCGGTTTTCACCCGCTTCGCCCCTGCCGGGGGCACGCCGTCCAGGTAGGCCTGCAGCACGTCGTCATGCAGGCCGATGCGCGCCGGCGGCGGGGCATCGGCCGCCGCGCCCGGGCCTCGTCGCGGAATGCGCAGGTCCAGGCGGGCATCAACGACCCAGGTTTTTTTCGTGGTGTCCGCCTCCCCGCTCATCACGCTTATCGTCACGGGCACCGCCAGCCCGTCAAGGCCCAGCGTGACGCTGGTGTTAACAAAGTCGCGGTTGGCAATCAGCGTCATGACAGACGCGCCCGGCGTCCACTTCACGGTGATGTCCGGCGACCCGCTGACCGGCTCAGCCAGTATTTTCCAGGGCGCGCCGGTGCTGTCGATAAAGCTGACCGTGGCCGGCCAGTTCACCGCGTTGCGCACCAGCGGCAGGCTGGCCCCCGGCGACAGGCTGACCGTCTGGGCGCTGATACGCGGCACGGCGGTAATGCCCGGCGTCGCCATGGCCCGCTCCTGCGCCGACTGCAGCGCACGCAGGCGGCGGATTTCATCCGCGGACAGCGGCGCCACGGACGCCTCCGCCTGGTCATACTGCGGTGAGACCGGCGGCGGCAGGGCATCGCCCGGCTGCGGCCCCGCAGCAGGATTTGATGCGGCTCCCGCAGTTGCCGAAGGCTGGCCCGGGGCCACGGCAGCCGCCGCGGCGGCTGAACAGAGGGCCAGCCACAGCGGCAGATAACGTAATGATTTCATGGCCTGTCCTTAACCTGCGTTATTGGTGATGGTCTGCGTGACCTCAAGCCCCTGCGGCTTGAGTCGCACGTCGGCCTGCTGAATGCGCAGCGTGAAAATGTAGTGCAGCGGCGGGCTGTTGGAGTTTTGCCCTTCAAGGCGCAGCGTCACGGGATACTGAAACTCCCAGGCGTAGCGCCCGCCGATAACGCCGCGGCTGCTGATGACGCCCGGGTCAACGCCCACGGTCAGGTTCATGCGCTTTTCGCGCACCGCCGACAGGACGTTTGAGCCGGTCAGCGCCTGGTTGTAGCCCACAAAACCCTGCTCATCAAAGCGCGGCGAAACCGCCGTCATCTGGTTCTTGTAATGCACAAAATCCAGCGTGAAGCCGCCGCGGATGGTGTCGGCACCGAACTGCGACACGTCGCTTTCACTCCACGCGGGGGCGTCCAGCGGGTAGGCCTGCGTAAGCCGGCCCTGTTCGGTGGCAAAGTATTTGGTGGGCGGGTGGTACACCATCCAGATGAGCACCGCGGCGACCACGGCCAGCACAACGTTCGCGCCGCCGCTCCAGAGCAGCGCCGACAGGCAGCGGTGCGCAAAGGCCGCACCGAGCGCCCGCTCATACTGCGCGGTCAGGGCAGGCGCATAGGCCTGTGCGTCGGCGGCCTGCGCCGCCTCGTGGGGGTGTGTTTCAGGGGAAGACATGTCCGGCTCCTTACTGACCGAATGACTGCCAGGGGTCGATATTGTCCGGCAGGTTGCTGTTGATTTTGTCCGTCATGGCACTGCACACCTTCTCCGACGCCTGACTGAGAATGCTTTGCAGGCTGGGGAAGCTGGGCAGCGTGATGGAAATATCGCGAATGCCCGAAAGGCAGCTTTGCAGCTGGTCTGAAGTCTGGCTTTCGCGTACCGACCAGGCGTCGCTGGCCTTTTTCGCCGTGTTATAGCCCGCCACGCTGCCCGTCTGGGCCGCGCTGCCGGCGCGGCAGGTGTCGGCGAAACTGGTAAACGGGGCGGAGCACATCACCACCGCTACCACGGCGGTGATCGCGTTCTTTTTCATGAGAATCTCCCGGAAGGGTCGAGTATTAAACCGGTCTCTGCGGTGCAACCGGCGCTGCCTGGGGTGCCGCCGCCGGCCGGTCCTTTGGGAAGACGGACTCGGCTTTATAACGTTCGTCAAACCCCATCCGCGCATGCAGCGAGGGCGGCAGCGCAGCCGGATTGTCCAGACGGGCAATGCGCTGCTCTTCACCCTGCAGGCGCACCACCACGTTCTCGCGCGGCACCGGCGTGCCGTTGGAGCGGTTGATGCCGTTGCCGCTGCCAACCGGCACGGCCCCCTCGGCCGTCAGCCGGTTAAACACCATCGCCGGCGCCTCTTTGCTGTCCGGCAGGCTGACCAGAACGTGCTGATAGTGCCCCTCCTGACGCACGATACCCTGCAGATAATGCCCGTCCCCCTGTACCAGATAGAGGTCTGGCGTCCCGTCGGCGGCCCATGAGGACATCACCGGCTCCCCCGCCCTGGCGTTGGCGGCCGGACGGGCGACTGACAACGCATCCCCCTGACTTTGCGTCCCCTGTCCGTCCGGACGCAGCCAGTACAGGCCGTCGGCGGGCACCGGCGGCGCCGGCAGTTCCAGCTTCAGCCGGGTGACCACGGCCTGCTGTATCTGCGCAAAACGCCCGGCGTCAAAGGCCGACAGTGTCACCATCTGGTCATTGCCGGTCTGGACACGATCTTTGCCTACCGGCATCACTGACCACTGATTGCGCCGGGTGCTGATGGCTTCGTAGTGCGTCACCACGCCCTGGGCATCCCTTTTGGGCACATTGACGGTCACAGGTTTTTCACCCATCCACTGCAGCGAGACGATGCGTCCGGGCTGAAGGCGGCTTTCGCGCAGCACCCCGGCGAGCTCCTTGCCCCAGTACGTCTGCGGCCCCTCTTTGGTGCGCAGGGTGATAAAGGTGCTTTCGTCAGCCCCCGCCTCAAAGCGGAACGGCGCCTGCCCGCAGGCGGTCACCTTGCCCGTGACCGGCTCACGTGCCTTCTCGGCCGGGGTGTGGATCTCCGGTTTAATCGCGGATTTTGGTGCTGCTGGTGGCGTTTGGGGTACAGCGGATTGCGCCGCGCGTGACGCCGTCACGTGCGCAGGATGCGCCGGCACATCCGCCGTGAAGGACGGTGACCTTTCCGGCTCCGCCTGGCCACGTGCGCTGTGCACCGGCGGCTTCGACGGGTCACCGGCGACGGCATCGGTCGGGACAACGGGTTGCCCGGCGGCGCGCCGCGCCGCGTCCAGTTCCGCCTGCTGGACGGCCGACTTCATACTGACGTCCAGCTTGTGGGTGACAATGAGGCTGATGGCGTAGGACTTAAAGGCGTCGCTGCCGGTTAACTCAATGTTTCCGTGATAGTGCTGCGCCGCGGTCAGCAAGGCGGACAGCACCTTTTCTTCGTGGCCGCTCGCCCCGTCGGCCATCACCAACCGGTTGCCGTGGTCGGTAAACGCCGGCTCGCCGTCGAGCTTGTACAGCACGCTTTTACCGTCAGGCTGCGTCTCATACGTGATACGGCTCAGCAGTTTGTCTGCATCGATGCGGGACAATGCGGGCCCGGAAGAGGCGGGCGCATCTTCGTCCTGCGGCGCCATGCGGCGCGCACCGACCAGAATGGCATCTTCTTCTCCGGGCACTGATGCCGCCGGGGCCCCCTGTTCGGTGGCGAACTTCTGCTCCATTTTCGCTTCGAGCTGCTTTTCAAGCGCGACGCAATCCTTATCTGGCTCAACGTCTCTTACAGCCTCATCCGAACTCATCCATAGCCCCATGAGACCTTTACGCTCGGACATAAGTTGGATTAATTGTTGAGCGAATTGCTCTGTGTTTAACGTGTTTGCATTATTAAGTAACGTCCGCTGACGCGTCTCAAGATCTGAAAATGCTTCGGTGAACTCACTTTCGCTCGCGTCTTCACGTGGCGGATGCTTCATCTCGATGTCGCGAGCCCATTCATTGAGGAATACTTCGGCCTGATTTACCGCCTCGCCTGCTGTTTGGGCAAGTTCACTTTCAGCACTTTCTGCCTGCGCCGTGTTAAGAGGAGAGATTGACTCTTCTGCTCCTGTATTCATCGTCGCCGGCTCAGGTACAACAGGGGATTCAGCGCCCGGTGAGACGGCTAAGCCTTCTGCTGAAATCGGTAAATCGGACGTCGCCGTATCGGGTACCGCCGGTGACTCCAGCGTCTGCAGCAGGCGATGTGTCTGACTCACGCCCATATTCAGTTCTGCGGCGACCTGAGCCAGAGAAAGCCCCTGTTCACGCAGTGACTGGGCCTGAGTCGCAATATCAGGCACGATGGATCCCGTGGTGCTACCCGTTGACGAGCTTTCACTTGTGACCTCATTTGAGACCGTGCTGACGACAGGCTTATCCTCCGGCACGTTAACCTGAAGAGCCGGTTGTTCAGCTGCCGCAGCATTGATTTCCGTGTTTACGACAGGCGCCGTTTCTATCGCGGGGGTAGAGACGGTAGACGCAGCGGGCTTATCCGCTGCGTCTACCGGGGCTTTAAGAATGCGGTACACGCTGCTCATACCGATGCCCAACTGTGCGGCAATCTCCGCATTACTGACGCCCTGCTGGGCCAGCGCATGCACCTGAGGGGCTTTTTCTTTCGCGCTGCCGCTGCGCGCCCGGGCCGGTTTGTCTGCCGTCAGGTTTTCCGGTGCGGGCTGTTGTTCCGGTGCGGCCGGCCCAACGGGTAAGGCGGCGTCAGAGGGAGCTGTCATGGGGTATTTCTCCGGGTTAAGGGTGTGAAGTGCGTTTGTCAGGTGTGTTTCCAGATAACCGCGCAGGCCATCAAGCCCGCGGGACTGATGCATATCGTTAAAGTCCGTCAGCCCGCGGGAGACCTCACCCTCAGTAAACAGCGGAATAAGGGCCGCGCCCGCCGTCAGCCCTGCCGCGGCGGTGGCCGAAAGCAGCCCTTTATTGACGTCTTTGCGCTGGTCCATATCCGCCATGAAGATATGCGGGCTGTCCGGAAACCGGGTTTTGAGTATCACGGCAACGTTTTGCATATTGCCGGCGTCGATGGTCATCACCACCGGCATGTTTGTGGCCATGCTGAGGCTGCGCGCGGTGGCATAGCCTTCGGCGTACAGCACCGGTTCGCCGTCGCGCAATTCCCCGCCGACCACCAGGAAGTTCCCGACCTTCGGGGCGTCCGCAAACAGGTATTTATCCCCTTCAGGGGGAATGTACTGCAGGGTACGGAACGCGCCGTCAACGTCGTGAAAAGGCACGACCAGCGCACCATTACGGGTTTGGCGCAGATCGTCCGTGGGGGTGATGCCCTTTCGCTGTAAATAAGGATGCTGTGGGTCGGCCGGGGGTAAACGTGCGTACAGTGCCTGCGCTTTTGCCGTCTGCGTGGCGTAGGTCACCGTCCGTGCCCGCGCAGCATCCTCCTGCGCCTGACGCAAGCCTGCGCGGATGTGCAGGCGGACATGAGGATCCGCTTCGCCACCGCTGGCCTTCCAGTTAGTGACGCTCTTTTCGGTTTCCGCGCGGTGATAGTTGATGAACCAGCCGGCGGGCCGTCCGTCAAGAAACCCCCGGTAAACGCCGCTTTTTTTGTCACCTTTATCCTCGACCGTCGCCACCCGATGACGGTTGCCGTCCATGAGAGGCAGGCCATTGAGGATCAGCCCTTCCGACGTCAGCGCGTCATAAAACTCAGACTCGGGGTCCCCGCCGCCGCTTCGCAGCGTGCGGTCAGGCAGCCAGGGCCTGAGGCGTTCAGGAGCGGCGCCGGGGCGCGCATACCACAGCTGGTCGTCCGGGCTCCAGACAAGGGCATTGCGCCCGTCGGCCAGCTTTCCTCCTGCCGCAACGGCGGTATGCCGGTCAGCATGCGGTATGGCCAGCCAGAGGCGCACTTCAGGTTCAGGGTGTTCCATAAGACCTCCTGAAAAACTTGGGTTATGAGAGGGTTACTCACCGTCAGTAAAGCGGCGATACCACCAGGGGCGGCCGCTCAGGCTTTTTCCGCGCATCAGGCGCACCAGACGCCCTATGAGCACGCTCACCGACCAGCCGAACATCTGCAGAATGCGAAATGCCCCAATGACGAGGCTCACGGCATACAGGGTGTGCATCGAGGGGAAACGAAACCAAAAGAGATAGAGAAGAAAGAGCCCGCCGGGGACGCCATACACGTTCATACTGCGGCCGGCATCCCGCCAATAGCCTGGCGGCCAGTGCTGTTTGTTGTCATTCATACGACGCTCCCCGCTTCTAACTCGCGGCGCTGTCGGGGTGACATCACCTCCGCCAGCTCGGCGGCATCAATGCGTCCCTGCTGGTAGAGCATCCAGGCCTGATCGACAATGCGGCGTTTTTCATGGCGTATGAGGGCGTTGACGTGCTTCCCCCACTGCGGCCAGGGCAGTTCACCCAGCTTTTCGCGCAGATGACCGTCAATGATGATGTACTCACGCACGGCCGTGCGCCTGCCATCGGTTGTGCGCAAAAGCGTCTGCACCACCACGTACTGCAGCACGCCCAGCAAGGCCCAGGCCATCGCCTCGCGGCTCTCGTAGGCAAATTCATTGATAAGGCGCGCAAACACCTCGCCCGGGGAGTCAATGTGGGTCGTCGATAAACACAGGTGGCCGAGCTGTGCGGCGCGGATACCAGCGTCGATGGTTTCACGGTCGCGCATCTCCCCCACGCCGATGACCGACGGCGCGCGGCGCAAATCCGCACGGATACCGGTCGCAAAGTCCGGAATGTCCTTGCCAATCTGCGACTGCAGCGGCGGTAAAACATCCCCCGGACGACCGAGAATGAACTCAATGGGATCTTCTTTCGTGCCGACCTTCCTGTCCGGGTAGTAGTCCAGACAGTAACGATAGGTGGAGGCCAGCGCGGTGCTTTTACCTGAACCGGTAATGCCGCCCCACAGGCCCATTCCCTTAGACGGCAGGATGTGTTCCATCAGGTCATCGGGGAGCCCCATATCCTCAAGCGGCGGGATATCTGAAGGGATAACGCGCAGCGTCCAGCCAATGGTGCTGTCCTGACGTCCGGCCGTGCCCTGCAGCAGGTTGACGCGAAAGCGGATGCGTTCACCGCGGGTAAGCCCGTAGCGACCGTCCGCGTTGCCGTCGAGCTGCAGCGCCCTGTCTACCGATACACCCCCGCGGACCATCGGGCGCAATTCTGGGGTAAACACATCGTCCAGCAGTTTGCCCAGCGTATCGTCAGCCACTGCAAACGAACTCGCGCGAAGAAGGCGCCCGTGACGGCCAATAACGAAATGGTTGTCCCCCTGCAGATGAATGTCGCTGACCTGCTGGCGGGCACACCAGACCATGAAACTGCGCAGGGTATCCGCCGTCAGGCCCTCTTTAAAGGCGTAGGGTTCAAAGACACTGTCAGACATCAGCGCTTCTCCGGCATCATCATGGGAGTGGACAGGCACAGATGCCCGATGCCTGTGCCGGAGGGGTCCCGGTCACGCATTTCGCCCACGACGATTAACTCAGGGACCTGAGTGTGATTGCCGCAGGTACGGTTCAGGGGATCGGCATTCAGGCCGTCCTGAAAGGTGTAGGGTTCAGACATCAGCGCTTCTCCGTATTAATGATGGGTTTCCACCGGGCTTTGTCGGTGACAAAGCCCGCATGGGCTTCAAGGCGGCGGTCGCGGTCGCCCGTGGTGAGTTTGTGGCTGTCGCCGGTGACGGTCTGCTGCTGCTCGGTCACCACCGGTGCCGTGATGATATTTTCACGGCGTAACAGCATGTACTGCAGCATGCCGTTGTAGTCGCGGGTCAGGCGGTTCACGTTAGCCTCAAGCGTGTCGTCCGCGCTTTGGCGTCCCTCCGCCCAGCCGGCGTTAAGCGCCGCCTGCCAGATGTCACGCTGGACGCCGTTGTCCGGCACCAGTGAACCTTCCGGCCCGTCGGGGCTGGCGGTGCTTAAACCGGCCATCAGCCAGTTACGCCAGGAAGGCGGGTTGCTCACGAACCGCTCCGGTTCAACGATTTCGTACACCCGGCTCGCGGTGCGGATCTGGTCGGGCGTCACGTGCGCCACGTCCACGGCCTCGGTGATCACCGGGGGCAGCCAGCCGCGTGCGCTGATGAGCGGACGAAAATCATAGGTGGCGTCCAGCTGCACCGCCCTCGCCTCCAGGTTGCGTTTAAGCTCCCACGCCCGCTGGGCCTTCCCGCCGCGAAACCCCAGCGTGCGGGCGGCGTCGGTCAGCATCTCGCGGCGGTTGTCGGACACCTCGGAGGTACTGCGTTTTACCGGTGAGAGGTAGGCATCAGGCCCCGGCGGCGGCGCACCGTCAGGGCCGGTGGGTACGGAGGGGCGGGTCAGAGACAATCCCGCACAGCCCGTAAGCAGTACGGGCAGAAGGAGTACGCTAAGGCGACATCTCATCGTCTGACTCCCCGCCGCTCAGGAACAGAGGGCATAAATGCCACCACCATTTGTCCCGGATACTGCGTCAGCGTGGCTCGCCACGCAGTCTGCATCTCAAGGATGCGCAACAGGTTGGCGTAGGTTACGCCCTGCACATCGATATCCACCGGCAGCGGCAGGCGCACGCCGGCGTAGCTGAAGACCAGCCCCCGCGCCCGGGCCAGCGCGCTGAGTAACTCCAGTGCGTCACCGTGCCAGGACAGCGTGACCCGGTCACTGTCGGCGCGAATGACTGCCAGCGGCAGCGGCGCCGCCGCGCTCATGTCACCGTCAAGCCACAGCTGTTGTCGCGAAAGTGCAACGCCGGGCGTGGCCGGTAACGGTGCCACCTTCACGGGCAACAAGGGGGCCCGGTTGCAGGTTATCCCTGTCTGACAGCCAGACAGCAGCGATACCGCCAGACAGGCAGCGGGAAGAAAAAGTCTCATGATGTCTCCGGGGAGGTTGTCTGAAGTATTACGAAAGCGAGAGGCGACGCTAAGTTGGGAGGCTTTTAACCTGCAGGGCAAGCTCCGTTACTGCTGCTGGGCACAGGTGACATACAGCTGCTGAATGGAGTTAGTGAAGGTGGCCTGCCAGTAATTGTCCTGGATATAAAGGTTATAAGAAGAGTTAACGACCGCTTCACCCTCATCGCTGTGCCCCGAAACAAAGCAGACATTATTTTGCGCCGTCACGATATTTTTTCTCTGGCCGCTCGAAGCGTTGAGCGTGTAAGTCGTGTAGGTATATTGACCACCGCCGTTAACCACCCAGACGTAATTTTGGCAGGACATCGTTGCACCCAGGGCGTTATGGCTGACGTCCCCTATTGATGTGCACGCCTGGCCGGCTGAATTCACCTGATCCAGATGCAAAACACCCGCGGCAGAGAGGTCACTGTCAGACCGAACGCTGCCGCCCCGGACCTGGCCGCCGGTATAAATATTTTTATTGTTCAGCGCGCGGATGTAGTCGTCATCCGACATGTAAAAACCGCCACCGTGCGTGTCGTTGTACCAGCCCTTATCCCCGGACGTAACCACCCAGCCGTTAGTAGAGCGGATATCATTACCCACCGTCAGACTGTTACTGACGGTCGCGCTGTTACCGGCTGACAGGTTGCCGGTGGCCGCAATATTTGCCCCTGCACTGAGGCTGCCAGTGATACTTCCCGTGGCGGCGGTCACCGTGCCGCTGAAGGTGCCCGAGGCAGCATCGTTCAGGCTATTCCCCCCCATATCAATGTTGGTGTGCATGCGGTTCAGGTCAGGCCGCCCGTTAACCTGATAACGGTACAAACGGTCGCTTTCATCGGCATCCGTCCCCAACACATCAGCGGATAAGAACGCCGCCAGATGCCCGGTCTGTGCGCTCAGCCCGTAGTCCGATAAATTCAGTGTCCACCCCCCGTCAGCACCGGTCGCCACATTGGCAGGCGACACGTATCCCCCCATACCGGGTACGTCAGAAGCAATCTCGCGCAACCCCTTAAAAGGGATCTCACTGCCGTTGCTGGTGAGCACAAAGGCCACCAGCTGGCCTGCCTGGGAGGGGTCTTTGGTGATGGCCAGCTGATAGCTTTGTCCACTGTCATTGGTCAGCGAAAATCCGGCAGGTAAATATCCCTGAGCGCGCAACGTTGCGCCGGTAACAATGACGGCGCCACCGGTGACCTGGGTAAGGAGCGTGTCACGGTTATCCAGAACATAGTGCTTTGCGGCCTGTGCAACAAAATCCAGGTGAGCGGCCGTGGTTTCCCAGACTTTCCCCTGCTGCTGGTCAGCTAGCCGGTCAAAGGCTGTCGGAGCCAGCAGCAAGACCACCCCCATGACAATGCCCATCTGCAATAACATGTTGCCGCGGTGTACCGGGCGCGGCTGCCGTGAAAATCGTTTCATAGGACACCTTGTGTAAACCGGGGAAAGAAGAGAACCGCCGCCGTTAACACCGTCAGCAGCGCCGGCGCGAGAGGCTGGCTGCGTCGCCCAATCAGGAGTGAGGCCAGTGCGCAGAGTAGCAGCGCTCCGGCACCGGCATAGCTCGCCGCACGCCAGGGTAGCCAGGCAAACATCCCCGCCATCAGGTAAACGTCCCCGAGGCCCAGAACTTCACCGCGGTAACGCAAAGCGACGGTGCGAAGGCTATAAAGGACGGTGAAGACTGCGGCACTGAATAGCAGGGAAGACAGTAGCGTCATCGGTGCGCCGGGCAGGCAGGCAGAAACCCCTCCCAACAACCAGAACGTCACCGTGAAGCGCTGCGGAAGCCAGTAGCAACGCAAGTCCAGCAATGCCATCGGCAGAAAAAGCGCAAACAGCGTCACGCCTCTGAGCAAGGCCGGCACGCCGGGCCCAGCCAAAAATAACGTGACACATGCCATGCTGAAGGCTGCAATAACGGGAAAAATCTGTCTGCGCGAGAGTGGCGGGCCGCCGTGACAATCCAGAAAGCGAGCCGCTTGCCACACCATGAACGCGATGATTGCGCCCAGCCAAAATAGGAAAAGCAAAAAATCAACAGTGAGTTGCATTGGAGGATCCACGGGGGTCAGGACTGGCGTAAAACCAGATACTTGGCATACACCTTGCGGGCATAAAGCATGCGCTTCTCTTTGTTATCATCCGCAAATCCGGCGTTGTAACTGCCCAGACACTCCCAGGTCACGCCGCACACCTGCAGATGGCGGGCCAGAACCCAGGCACCTACCTGCACGTTCAGGCAGGGATTGGTCAGCAGCTCCTGCTCACTGTGAAGCACGCCCATAGACAGAAGTTCCGGAAGATGCGTGGAGTTAATCTGCATGAGGCCATCGTCATGGCTGGTAATTTTCCCCTTTTTGTTACGGTTGTAGTTAATGGCGTGCGGGTTATCGCTGCTTTCAACTTGGGTGATCGCACGCAATAACAGCGGGTCAACGTGATACCTTGCGCCGGCTTCGTTAAAGCAGAACGCCTGTGCGGGAAATGACAATGCCAGTGAGCAGGTAAATGCACCCGCTACAATGGCAAGGAATCCGTTTTTTTGCATGGGAGTGCCTCCGGAAGGAGATGCTGGGAAACGCAATAAAGAGAAGCGGGGCACCCCTGCCCCGCACCTTTTTCACGTGTTGCTGTTAAATACCAGGACATTCACGCCAATAGAGCCGTTGTCCGCCTGACACTCGACACCCACGTCGTCAGAACTGACAGCCCCCGTTGTTGTTGTCCCGTTGACCGACGTAGAGGCAACGTTGGAAGCCGAACTCATTTTCTGCACCATCTGAATGCACGCCTCCTGCGGCACGAGATTAAACGTTAAGCCAAATGACGTGTTTTGGCCGCCGCTGTTGCTGACCGGCCCGACCGTTGTTGCACCGCCCCAGACGTTCTGTAGCGTCGCCGTCCCTGACGACGGCGTGCCCACCACCTTCATGCCGCTGGGCGCCCCTCCGCGCTGAATAAGTGCGCCGGTCATTGCCTCCGCCGAGGAAAAATCATACGCCCCGGCGGTCTTGAGCATGCTTCGGGCGTTGGTCATCATTTCTGCAGCGTTGGTGAACTCCTGCGAATAGTCGGCGCGGTTAAACAAACCGCCCCCTATCGCAAAACCGGCCACGGTGACAATCAGGGCCAGCGCAAACCAGATGGCCGCCTCCTGTAGCGTCAGGGCGCCAAGGTGGATGCGGGATGAAAAAATGCGAGTATGGGACATGGGATTGACCTCAGAGTGGAATGAAAAAGAGAATTACCGGATGCCGATAAGATTGCTTAAATCCTGGGTAGCCAGGACAGTGAGCCCCATATAGCCGGCCGTCAGGAGCATGCCCGCCAGCTGAAGCCATTTGGTGGTACGCTGAATGCGCCGGATAGACTGCGTCAGCCAGACGCGGGCAAAGTTTTCGATATGCCCTTCAAAGCCTTTGCCCGTGGTCAGAAGTTTGAGCTTGTCAATGGCATCGGCCGACGGGAAGACGTAACCACTGTCCGCCAGCGCTAACCCGAGCTGCTTTCCGCGCCCCACCTGACGGCTGGTGGCACTGAGGCGTTCATAGAGCCAGGGAGAGGCATGACGGCACAGCATGTCGAGCGCCGGCTGGGTTTGCACCTGTGAGCGCAGCAGCGCGCTGAAGTTGAGAAGAAATGACACCCCCTGCATTTCGCGGTACAGACTCCAGGGCAGCATCCGGTCGAGTACGCGTGAACGCACCGTCCCGGTCAGATGAGGTAACGACCAGATGATCCAGCTGGTGATCCCCACCATCCCGCCGCCCAGAAGCAGGGCGTTATCGACAAAAAAGTGGGTGATCGCCCCCAGCCACCACACCCAGCCCGTCCATTTATCTTCGGGAATGAGCTGGGCGAGGCGCGGCAAAAAATGTGCGCTGACCATCTGCATCAGTGCTCCCGTGGTGGTCAGCAGCATCAGGGGATATGCCAGCGCCGTCCAGGCTGACACCTTCATTTCTGCCAGTCCTTTGACCACCTCGGACGCCCGCTTAAGCGCGCCGGATAAGTCTTTGACGCCGGCGCTCAGGATGGTGGCCTCCTGACGGGGTATCCATCCCCCGAGCCCCGATGCCAGAGACCGGCCGCTGCCCATGGCGGCCAGCGCATCTTCGACGCACAGCACCACCGGCGGCCGCTTTCCTTTGTGCGTGCGAACAATTCCGGCCAGGGCATCCTGAACTTGCTGACGGTTATCAAGCAGAAAGGCCAGATCTTCGTAAAGAGACAGGCGGTCGGAGGTATTGAAGGTTTTTTGTGCCAGCCAGCGGGCCAGACGGTCGCGCCCGTGGTTGGAAACAGAAGGAAACAGGCGGTTTCGCAGAGAGGCAAAGAAATCAGCCATAGCGTTTCGCCTCCAGCACGTCCGGAGCCAGCAGCGCGTCCGGGGGGAAATAGTTCAGATCATCCTCGTCCAGCGGGCTGATTTTATCAGCGTCAACCGGGTCAACCAGGCCATCATGGATATACCCCATCAGATGCTGTCCGCGTGTAATACCCTGCAGGGTGTGGATCCAGTAGCTGCGGGCAGCCAGCCCGTGCTGATAACGGTAAAGCTGGATAAACCGGACATCGGGTCGGATGACCTCGGCGATCACCCTACGGCCAGTGATGCCTTTCCAGCAGTCCTCATGGCCACAGCCCTCGTGGTGGCGAAACGCGATGCGCGAGGTATTACAATATTTTGTCACCAGTGCCGTGTCATCTTCGTTCAGCGCGTGACGATGTTCTTCCCAACTTTTTTTACAATGCGGGCACAGTATCTGGACCAGCCGTTGTGATATCAGCCCCACCATCACCCGCGGATCGGCCACCTGACCTACCGGGATATCAAAGGTGTCGATAAGGCGGTCAAGGATGCCTATCGGGTCATTGGCATGGGTGCTGCTCATCACCATGTTGCCGCTTTTCCCCTCGCTGAGGCACGACTTGGCGGAATAAGTATCCCGCATTTCGCCCACCACCACGCAGTCGGGGTCGAGCCGCTTCAGGGCAGACAGTGCGCGCTGCCACGCCTGCGTGACTGCGGCCGGGTCATTTTTATCGGCGCGGATCGCCGTCTGTACCGCGCCCTTAATTTTGCCTTCCGGCGGATCTTCCACGGTTATCATTCGCCTGCGGTAGCCGGAAGACTCCTGATACATCTTACAAAAGGTGCGCATGGTGGTACTTTTCCCGCAGCCCGTCGGGCCGGAGAGGGTGATGTTCCCCTCAGGACGCCCGAGCATGCGGCGGATAAGCTGCTGCTGCGCGGGCAAAAAACCCAGCATATCAAGCGAAGGGGTGTCTTCGCTCTCGTCCTTAATGACCCGCAGCACCACGTAAAGCCCGAACTCCGTGGGTGTTGCCGAATAACGGGCGGCGTAGAGGCCCAGCCCGCGCACAAACTCATTGCGCAGGCGGCCATCCTGCTCTGACCCTGCGTCAAATGACGTGGCGGCCACGTCACACATCGACTGGATGATAGTGGATGCCAGTAATTCACCCTCGTTGGTTTCCATCGTACTGTGTAGCTCCAGATCGCCATGAATGCGAAACACAATGGAGGTGATGTCTTCCATCCCGACCAAAAAGTGAAGATCTGAAGCCCGGTGATCCCGCCCTTCTCGCATAAACTGCACCACTTTTTTCTGTTCTTCTGACCAGGGTTTTCCGGGGCCGGCCTTTTCCCCTCCTGTCGCCTGCTGCCGTTGGCGTAATTCGCCCAGCTGCACCGGGTGCAGAATGACCTGCGGGCTTTCACGCAAAATGCGGTTAATTTCAGACTGTATGGCCGTGTCGGCACGGTGCTCCTGAGAGACATACAAGCGCCCAGCACCCGCCTCTGATTCATCGAGATGCAGCCAGCTGGCCGCCTTTTCACTGATATGCATGATGGCTACCCCGAAAAAGCAAGTGAAGTCAGGGCACCGTCATTGCCCCTGACCGTCACGTTATTAAATGTAATGCTGGCTACCACCCACGGCGTCCCGGGGATAGGGTTGCCGGTCTGGACGCGGATCTGATTGCCGTTTTCCAGTACCAGCGTGGCGGCCAGTGCTTTGCCGGTGCCCGAGACTTCCACTACCTGCGGCAACACGGTGCTCGCTGTGGCCGGGCGGACGTCTTTGGTGGTCTTGTCCTGCGCCGGTGAGGCCGGGTTAAAGGGCCCTGACAGGGCGGTGTCATACCCGTTGCTTTGGAGCTCTTTCCAGGCTTTAGCCCGTGCCAGCTGGGCTTCAAACAGCACCGTTTCTGACTGGATCCCCTCAAGCCGGCCCTCGCTCATTTCTCGTGCGTTATCTTCGTGACGCAAATCAGTCACTGCCAGGGCCCCCTTTTGGGAACCCATCGGCGGAGGAGCCGGCTGTGGCGTCACGAGGGTAGTGGCGGGCGTTGCACCCAGTGCCGGGCCTGCCAGGAGTGTTACACCCAGCATCAGCACACGGCAGTTAGTTGTCTGCATAGAGCGTTCCTTCCAGTATGTAGGTCAGCCGGCTGCGGTGCAGGGCGACCGTGATGGTCTGTATCCTGATGCCGTTACCCGAAAAACGGGTGGAGGCAAAAAGGCGGTCGGGCGGAATGTCGGTAATAAACGTGAAGCTGTAGGTTTTCCAGGGCAGCGGCATCTCCGTCTGGTTGATTTTCTGGTTCAGTACGCGGGGCGCGCTGAACCGCAGCCGGGCATTGAGACGCTGGGCATAGCTGGTCATTCGCTGGATTTGCTCTTCCCCCGGCAGCAGGGGCTCCGGTACGGTCACGGGGGTTATAGTGACCGGGAGCGTAAAGGACGCATCATCGGCCGCGCCGGGAATATTAAACACGGCCCTGACGTTCTCACCGTAAAGGGCCGGCAGCCGCGCGGCAAAATCCCCGACGGTGCCGCCTTTAGGCAGGGTGTAGTGCAACGTCATTGAACCTTTATTGCTGCATACGGCGGTATTGAACAGCCACCCTGCAATCGACAGCGGAGCCTGCTGCCAGAGCCCGCTGCATGACTTCAGCACGCTGGCAAAATCCGGTTGCCCGCCCCAGGGTTTGAGCAGTTGCTCAGGATGCTGAACCAGTGCGGCCTGCTGGGCCCGAATCAGCGCCTGTGCATGGGCGCGCCGCACCTCATCCTGGTGGCTTTGCAGAACGTGATACCCCCACCACGCGCCGCCGATAAGTAAGCCGCTCAGCAACCACAGGGAAAGAGCCGTTTTACTTTCGGTTTTATGCAACCGTGCACGTTCGATGGCTTCCCGCCCCTGCAACAGAGAGGATAAGCCTTCAAGCCGGCTGACGGCGCCGTCAAAAAAACCGGAAGGAGCGTACAAGGTCCAGCCGTCAGCCGGCACGGGTAGAGCCATCAGGAACGTAGCGACGGCGGCGCGTACGGCCTGTTCGCTCCCGACCACATCGCCGTAAGGGGAAAGCAGGCCGTTAACAACGGCCACGAACCACCACCTTCCCTCCGCCAGCGGAAACACCCCGTAGGCGTTAGGGGCAAGGGACGGCTGCACAGCCAGAGCGAGTGAGGCCAGCTGCCGGTGGCGTACCGGCGTCTCGCCGCGGTCAACCAGGGTGCCAAGCAGGGAGCCCGGTTCACCAGCATCGCCGACGGGCAACGATACCCAGCGGCTCGCCAGCTGCTCGCGGGCTTCAGCGCGCATCTTCGCCCGCCCGCGAACCGGCAGCCACCGCCACTGCAGTCCGGCGATAAAGGCTATTTTGCCTACCGGATACACGGCATACGTTGAGTGACTTTCTGCTGTCATGTGTCGTTTACCCCATGAGTACCGGTGTAATAAGGATGACCAGCTCGTTGCGGTCATCATCGCTACGCGCCCCGCCGCCCAGACCAAAGAAGCGGTAGCTGCCAACACCCTGATGATTGGCGGTGTTATTCATCTGCTGATAACCGCTCAATACCAGGGTTTGCCCGGACTGCATAATCACGCGCTGGGTAAACGTCTTGAGTCGCGTTTTCATCAGCTGTGATTTGGACGTGCCGCTGAGGTAGTCCGTGAAGGTGGGGTCATCCGACATACTGATGGAGAAGTTCAGCTGCATCTTCGATGAATTGGGTATCAGGAACGGCAGAGCCGTCATGTTAAAACCGGTCGTCACCGTTGAGCTGGATATGGACGTGCTCGACCCCACGTTGGCGGTCTGACTGGTACTGACGTTAGGCACATAATCCTGCTGCAGGGCCACCTGAATCGGGGCTGCCGACATATTGGTGGTCAGCGCCGTGGCTTCGGTCACCGCGCTGACGTTGGCCTGCTCATCCAGTGCGCGCAGGAATGCCGCCGTCCCTTTGCCCTGCCCGTCAAGAATGGTGGCCCCGCCGCTCAGCGCGTCTGAAGCGACACCGGTGAACGGACTGACCAGCGTACTGGCCACGCTGCCCGTCGTGAGCACCGCGTTATAATCGATGCCCAGTTGATGCTGGTTACGTCTTTCAACGCTGAAGACCTGCACGAAAATCTTCACCTGGCGGTTCAGTTCGCGGTTGCGGTCATCAAGATAGCGCCCAATCTGGTCAAGCACCCGCGGCGTGTCAGTCACAGTCAGCACGCCGGAAGAAAGGTTAGAACGCCCGCTCCCCGGCGTCAGCATTGACTTCACCGTCTCGCTGATGTCTTTATACAGGTTAGTTTTTATGCCTGACGTTGTACTTTGCGAGGTGTTAGCATCGCCGCTGATACCACTGCTGTTGCCTCCGGCGCTGCCGGAGGATGAGGTCGTGCCGCTGACGGTTTTGGAGTCAAAACCGGTAAGGCTGTCCATGAACATGACCGGGTAATTACGGGTATCAAGATAAAATATCGCGACATGCCCGTACTCAAATCGCCATGACAGCCCAAGACGGGTGGTTTCGTTATCCAGCAGCCCGCCCGCTTCTCCGTTCCATGACACACCGAGTAACATCGCACCGCCCGGCGCAGCAGCAGGAGGTCGCGATCCCCCCGTCAGCCCCAGGGTTCCCAGCGGCATCATGCCGTTGGCATCCGGTGCCGGCAGCGGGCCACTCATTTTCTCCGTGGCCCCGCCCGTCGCCCCACCGTTCAGCATCGCCAGCGCATCCGGGGTTACCACGACCGGAATATGGCAGGTGTCACTGATAAACGAACTTATATACGCCAGTGACACCGCGCCCGGGCGGTTGATCGAGACCGCACACGGCGGCAGTGACGACGTTTGTCCCGGAGCGTCATTAAGGGGCACCGGGTTTATCCACTGGGAAGGCAGGTCGCGCACCACCTGTCCGCTTTTGAGTGCCTGCAGATGGGCGTCCGCCAGCGCGCCGTCCTGCTCGGCGCGTTTGGCGGTGGCGTCCACCCCATCAAGGGTACTGCAACTGGTCAGCGACAGGCATAGCAATGCCAGCGCCGACAGGCGTGTCATGATTTTCATAAGGAAATATTCCTGGGAAGAAAGAGGACACGCAGTCACCGGCATGAGGTACGGGTGACTGCGCGTGAGATCAGTTGAGATACACCAGGCTGTTATCCGGGATAATTTCCGGCACCGTCACCTGCATGTCGTTACCCAGACTGTCGGTCAGATGCCGTTGCGACACCCTGCCCACCAGCGCTGACGCGCGCGTCTGTGTCAGCAATGCCGCCATCAGACCGGGCTGATCGGCCTGCCAGACAAAGGTTCGCCCGGCAGAAATGACATTATTCAGCCCGGCGGGTGGCGTCCATGACAGGTCAGCGGCGCTCACCCCCGTGTTATCCACGTCGGGGTGGACATACCGCCAGTCGTTAATACGGTTCATATAGCGCACGCTCTGGGCGGCCAGAAGAGTTAAAGACTGTTGCTGGTTTTGTACGATATTTTGCACATCCTCGCTATCCTGCGAACGGCCGGTCAGAAAAAGCCCAGACAACATCGCCAGGATCCAGTAAATGACGATCATCAGTGCACCTCCTTATCGTCCACAGAAATCACACACTGTTCGTGCCGCACCCCCGCATACAGTGGCACTTTAGCAGTGCCATACAGCGTGAAGAGTTTATTCAGCATGTCGCGGAAAGAGCCGTCAAAATTCAGCGGTGCATCGACGCGGTAATTCACCGGCGTGACCCAGGCAACTGTCCAATGGGGGATCCCCGGTGTGGTGCAGGCTTCGGCGGAAGACCAGGCAAACAAGGTATCTTTGAGGGTATTACCCGCGTCGATATGCCAGTGACGCACAGGCAAGACAGGAACCAACGCGGCCGGTTTCTGCACGTGCGGCACCGGCGGGCGTGCAGGAACAACCGTTGTAATCGGGGTTTTCCTGACATTGCCGGACAAAAGAAGCGGTTGTTTCGGAACTGTTAATGGTGTTATTGACGAGCCAGGCACAGAATGCACGGGTTTCTCGGACATGGATGTCGCCGGGTGCCCGGCGGGAACCGCCACGTTTGCTTCAAAGACTTCCGCGGTCCGGGTTTTTATCCCAACGGAGGCAATCAGTGCGCTACCGCTGAGCACCTTTTTCATGACGTATGGCCACTGGTCATTTCCCTCCCAGTGATAGAACTGAGGCGCGTCCGGTTTTACCGACGGTGCATAGTTCACCTGCCAGCCTTCAGGCACAATTTTACGCAGCGCACTGCGCAACGTTGGTGCGACGCCGGCTTTGGCCAGCGACGTGACTGACGACGATGAGCCGCCGCTGAAGAAAGACCGCGCTGGCGGAGAAACGCCCGCTGTTTTGAGCGCATAGTTTTCTGCAGGCCGCGTCACAGGCAGTGACGGGGAACGCTGCGCCGCCGGGGACACCGGCCGCTGGGCGCTCTGCCCGCTCTGATGCAGCCGGTATTGCATTGCGCTGATATCCTGCGTGCTGCGGGTGATGAGATTGTCCACCACGCCGTCGGCGGCAGGTTCTTTCGGCGCTGAAGGGACGGCACAGCCGGCCAGAAGCAGGACAGGAAACAGGCCTGCCCTTTCGATAAATGACATAGAGGTGACTCCGGAACGGCTGAGAAATAGCGTGTGAACGGAAGGGAAGCCAGAAGTCTTGCTGTACCACACTCTCGCAGTGGCCCTCGCTCATGCCCTTGAGTTTACGCCGCGACATGCCGCTGATAACCGGTGCCCGTTTGGCCTTCGGGCTGCTTGACCGGAACTGTTTTTGATATAAGAACCTTGACCCGCCGTTACCCAGGCTCGCCTCTTCCGCGACTCAGGGCATCATCATGACTGCTGCATCTTGGGTTGCTGGTCACTTCACCTGAATAATCCACACAATCGCGTCCCCTTCAAAGGGCTGTACATTTAACAGAGTCGCGCCCCGCGGAAATAACCATCTGCCGCTGTTGCTGACCATTGACGACCCATCAACAACTTTGAGCGAGAAGTTCAACAGAGGAGCCCACGTCGGGGTGACCGGGGAGAAGGCGGACCAGTTAAACAGCCCTTCAAACCCCTTCTCTTTCCCCTCCCTCTCGCTGCTGATTTGCAACGGCAGAGGTTGTCCGGGAAGGGTGGTCCCTGACCACTGCAGTACCGGCGTCAGTTGTCCGTGCAAGGACAAGGCATCAGCCAGCGCTTCTGGTTTCGCATGAAGAAACACAGGCGTTCCGGCTTGTTCAGGTGTTATCCCTCTCTGTCCCAGCATGTTGAAAATGCTGGCCACGCTTGCATTTATCGGCGTCTTAAAGCGGTAGGCACTGACGCGGAAATCAATACAATCATCGCAGCTTTTGGCGCGGGATATAGGTTGCGAGGCGGGAGCAGGTTGAAGCATTGACGCGCAGGCGTTAGCCCCCGCCAGCAGCATAACGCTGGCAGCGAGCAGTTTTGGGATTTGCATAGGAAACCTCAAGAATTGATATAACAGGGGAAGAAAATATTATGAAGCCGGCCCGCAATGATAGCGGTCGGGAGGCGTACAGGCAGAACTGAACGTTCGCTTTGTTGCCTGTTTTTCGAACCAGAACTTCACCGGCACGCCGGTTTTGCTGACGAGTCCAAACCGCAGAGCGGTGCGAAAATTGCTGCTGTTGCGATGCGCCCTGTCAACTTGTTGTGATAACAGGGCCCGGAACTCATCGAGAGAGACCTCCCCTTTTGATGTACTGCATTCCGTACAAACCGGAACCAGACCTCCGGGAACGCACTCCGTATCAATACATTCTGCATGCCACCCCTGAGCCGGCAGAACGTCGCCGCAAAAGGCGCAACACCCGTCAAATTTCATGCGTAATTCGTTTCGTTTTCTTTTTGTAAGTTTCACGTCACACCCCAAACGCTTTCAAAAAAACCCATAAACATGAAAGAGGCCCTGCATCAGCAGACCCGGGCTGACCCACTCCCGAAGAAGTGGGCCCGCACAGATTACTCATTGTCATCTTTGCGTTATGTGGTGTATTGAGACAGGGAAACCCGTTCGCGCCTTCAGCATTTGAAGGGCTAACCATCACCAGATACTGGTTGCCCGACGGATCGCCCCGGGGCCTGTAGTGGTTACGTCAAACTAATAAGTAGGGATATAAGACAATACCCACAATTCCGACTTTGCACTGTCCCGGTCAGCGGTGTGGGCGAAGTTAAGAAAACATGGATAGTCTCGCTCCTCACGCTGCCCCGTCTTTGTTGACCTTGTGGATCTGACGGGTTCCCCTGATGTATGACAGGCCATGACATAGCCTCCGGACGTCTTCCGCACATCAGCACTGCATGCCGGCAAGAGAGGACCTTGAGATCAGGGTTAAACGGGCACGTTGTTAAAGAGCCGGCACCCGAAAAAAGACAAGGGGATGCCCTGCGCACCCGCGAGAGTGTGCAAAATTAAAATAACCAGAATCCGGCATAATCAATGCCAGCAAGAGTAAATATTAGCTTTTTTGCGTATCACTGCCTTCAGCAGGGAATCGGCGTCCGAAGGCCGCAAAGTCTGTATATAACTTTAAATGGTCTTCCAGACGTACATATGCCTCACGGGTTTTACTTCGACCGGAACGACCGGACGCAGCAGTTAATAATGCAATCAACTCAGGGGTAAGCTGAAGAAGGACGACCTTTGGTTTGTCCTTGTTATTGGCAGGCATGCGTATTCCCGTAATGTTTGGTAAATTTAAATTTTACAATGTAAACATTAGATAGGAATATTCTTACCCTTGTAAACCCTGTTAACCTAACAGGGTTTCATTAACCATCTGATTAGCCTGAAATTATAAGAAAAAAAACCTGCTTTTATTTTTGCAGGTTTTTCAGGTGAATTTATTTAAGCAAAATTAATGTTAATTATTAAAATTAATTTCATTTAAAAATGTATAAAGCGATATGCATCAGCACTCTATTCGTCACTGTTATTCTGAGATGTTTCATTGAGCCTACACCTAATTTCTTTTGGGCTGAACTCATGGACTCCATAACAGTGTTAGGGGCTATATCTCGTAGCTCAGCTAGTTCTGCTACTGAAAGGTGCCCAAAAACCAACATACATGTATGAACTGCTTGTAATTCAGTCAGTTCAGGAAAAAACTTGTGTAACGGTGAAAATTGACTAGGATCCACGGCAGCCATGGCAGCCTCTCGGTTAGGTTGTTGTGGTTAGCTGATTGTGCAGGCCTTCACCCCTGTGCAATCAGCGACTTAGATATCTTCCCCTTATTTTTATCGTCTAAATACCCCTTATATTAGTGATATATATTTCAAAACTGTTTCTTGCAGAAGTTACTTCGAGAAAAGTGAAATTTAAGATTGTTAATGCCAATGAAAAGAAACAACTATTGATAGTCTGTTTCACCGTTAGTGCAGGAAAAAGCTTGCACATTTTAGTGTATGCAATAGGATCCACGGCAGCCATGGCAGCCTCCCTGTTAGGTTGTTGTGGTTAGCTGATTGTGCAGGCCTTCAACCCTGTGCAATCAGCGACTTAGGTGTATCTCTTCGAACTACTCGTTATCTTCCCCCCTTATGGCCTCGGTAAGTCTTTAAACGCGGGTTTTGGCGCATCTTCCTGACGCTGATTGTCATAACGCTGCTCCTCCACCCTGTCGCGTTGAGCGGGGGCATTATTTTGCCGGTAATGGTTTTCTGTTGCGATAACGCTTGCCTGCTGTTGACTGTCGGTCACTTTGAACCGGTGTCCGTCGTCACTGTTAAGATTCCGGACAACGCCTGAATAGAGAATACGGTTAACCGCAGTCGGTTCTCCCCGAACAACGGCATGCTCACCACTTCTCCAGGCCGTGAGGGCAGCAGCCAGGTCGTTGTTAAAGCGATCTGACTTATCATCCGGCGCAGCATATACCTCGACACGGTCGCCAAAGTCGGTAACTGCCGGCTTCCCGTCGCGCAGGTAGTTCACCGTGCCGTCGCGTAACAGCCGGCTCTCATGTTGGTTTGAGCGGAACAAAGGCGCATCGTCAGCCACACCATAAATAACCACCGCGTTTGGCTGATGACCTGCATTGACGTGTTGACGTGATTTACGTTTTTCTCGATACGCCCAGCCGCGCATCTGGCTGAGAGCGGCCACGTCACCCTGCAGGGCTTCGCGCTCAACCCAGCCTTTCCAGCTCAGCGGCCGATTGGCCCCTGACGCTGACAAAGCCTGCCGTTCGTCGCGCAGCTGCAGCCGCAGCTCTGCCCTCGCTTTCATTTTGTCAAACTCCGCCACCCGGTACATCAGCTTGCGTAAAATCGGGTCGCGCACCGTCTCGCGCAGGCGCGCTTTTACGACCTTACAGTGCAAGGTTATTTCTTCAAACCGGGCACGGCTGCGCAGGTCTGGCTTCTCCCATCCCGCCCGGTATGCTTCAAATCTTGCACGTAAAACCTCCCGCGCAACTGCCCTTTCCTCGCGACGTTCGCGCCGTGCTTCCTGGTCGCGCACGTGCAGCTGCGGCATATAATGGTTGTACATCCCGAGCATGCCGTCTTCCGGGCGGTCAGGATTAAACACCGGCGGCGCTTCCTGAAAACCACCGCAGCGGCGCGTCATTTCCGGAAAACTTATCGCCGGATGAACGTCTGACGCCTTCACGCTGACGCCTTCAGGGTGCAGCAAATCAAATACCGCCAGCCCGCCGTTTTGTTCACGTAAACCCAGACCTTGGGTGTAGAGCAAATTGTGGAGTTGTGGCCAGTCGAGACGCCCTTCTGTTTGCGCTTTTTCTATCGCCAAATGGGATTCTCGAACGGCATAACCGTGAAGGCTTTCCCGGTCAGAAAAAATTTCGCGCGCGCGGGCACCTCTCGGGGCAGCTACAGAATCCCGTGGGGTACGCACAAGCTCTTCGCTGTCATTCAGATGCCAGCTGCCATTGTCCACCGCATAGCTGAATTTGCGCTCCATTTCCCGACAAGATTGCTGCAGATGGTCATAGTCTTTCCACAAACTGACTGATTTAAATGTCACTGGGTTGACTCGGTTGACAGCCACGTGAACGTGGACGTTATCCGTATCACGGTGAACAGCGGCAACGTACTGGTGACCTTCCATGTTCAGCTTTTTCAAACTTTCCTGAACACAGGTGAATATATCGTTATCTAAAGGCTTATCCTCTTCCCGCCAGGAAAGAATGTAATGATAAACCGGGTCAGGGCAACGCCGGCTTTGTATCGCAACAGCCTTCATTTCCATAGCGGCAGTATCAAGAGAAAAGCAGTTGGTTTCACACACCACTTCGCCGCAAATAACGCGCTGTCGCCCGTCAGTGAAACTGTCGGTAACGATGCCAGATTCATCGAATAATGCGTCATCAGAAAGTGAATTCAGCGCCGCATCAATTTCAACAGATAAGGATGAGTCACGCGATCCATCAGTGGGACCATGAGCACCGTTAATGATGTTTTTTTCAGAATCACGGACACACAAATAAGTAATGAGCTTGTGAAAACTCGTACCGCCATCATTGCGTTTTTGTGGTGTGATTGCGTTCATCAGTTATCCTTTCTTTCTCGGGCGCACAATTTCATCATGTTCAATCACCCATGAACCTTTTTCATGCTTCCAGCCGTGGAGAAGTTCTGCTTCGCGGCAAGCATGCTGAAGGGTGTCAACGTTGCGCCACATGCTCGCCGCTTTTCCGCCTGATTCAGGTATACGACTGACGAGGATATTGCACCAGGTATGCGCATCATTGCGTCGAACAACAGCAGCATACGGCATAGCTGACAGGCCAAGGGCCTCGCGGCACAGGCGAACACTCGCAAATGCTGCATCATCAGAAACAACGTCCTCAACGCCCCATGAAAGAGTGAAACATACGGCAGGGGAAAGGCAGCGAGTATTTTGACTGGCCTGGACTGACATCTCAGCCAAAGCAGTAAAAATATCAAAGCAAGTAGTCTCAAACGTACCGCCCTCATAGCGAGGACGAAGTGACCATTGTTCACCATCAATATGACATTGCTTGTGGATCCAATTTGCCATTGCTTTGGCAGAAAACATCATCGATTTAGGCACGCCTGGCATAACACCGGAAACAGCAAAAAGGTGATGAGTAAGTAACACGAAGTGTTTATCAAAACGCATTGGTTTATATACGTTAACGATCATCATTCACCCTTACTTTTCTCGCCTACCTGCGTTGTTTCAATCTGAATATTTTTCAGCGTTTGTCTAATTCCAATCAGAGTGTCTGAAAACTCCTTACTCAGTTCCGATGTCATCTCTGACCTCATCAGGACGTAGAGATGTTTCAGTAAACCACCTTGCTGAAGCAGTGTGGTGATCATCTTGGAATCAGTCCGGGTCACGATCCGGCGAGCCAGTGATGCACGGCGCATAAACTCAGAAATAGTCATCTCTGCTGCATCTGCCTTTTCACGAATAAGATTGGCCTCTTCGGTAGTACAACGGATCCGCAGCGACTCATTCATTTTCCGACTTTCACTTTTCGACATAGCGCCCTCTGACGGGGTTTTAGGGTCTCGGGGCAACGCCCTGAGTCGGTTAGTTATCCCACTGCATGCGTGCATGCGGTGGGATAACTACTATCCGGTCCACGATAATACTCTGGTGATTTTGATTTTTCCACTGTATAGATTGTAAATTCATGCGTCGAAGAAAATATAAAAATAGTTGGTGAATTTATTTTCTGATTAAATGAAAACCTCTCAACAACACAGGATAAAAATTTCATG
>NZ_JAFMOZ010000111.1:0-56659 GCF_019049615.1 Rahnella sp. BCC 1045
GGTAAATATTGGGCAGAAAGTTGCCTTTGTGGTGTATTGCCCAATTAAAAAACCGTCGCTACAATACGCCGCATTCGCCACTGAACTGACGGGAAATAATAATTCCATCAGGCGGTTGTGAATTATGGAAATATATAAATGTATTTTCTATGCCGGGCAAAAACTGTTTTTTATAAACATTATGTTTATAAAGTGAGTCACGCTCAATTAACTCTTAACAGGTACTTAAATAAGGATATCACATGAAAAAGATCAACATGACTGAAGCAAGCACAATCGTTGGCGGCACCACGACTTGCGTTAACAGCTTCGAACTGAACCTGGTGGGTAATGCCACAGTTTGTAACGCTGTTAAAACGTGTACTGACAAAAACGGCGTTGTGACTAAAACCTTTACTGCTGCTGCAATCATCAACTGCGGTAGCGTAGGCTGAGAGTAAATATTCTCTCTGTAAGTTGGAATAAATCCAGGTAGTCATATTTATTCTGACCGGGCGTTGTATTGCAGTAATACAACGCCCACCTGGCTCCTGTGAAATAATCACAACTGAAGGTATTTATTAACAGGGAGCCGTCAAAGCATTGCGTTAATTTTCAGGATGAAAGCCTCCCATGAAAAAAAGAATACTCCCCATTCTGGCTTATACCGTTTTTGTTGCGGTTATTTCAGCGCTTATTACTACCGCCTGGTTCCATTATTTCGTCTTAAACCAGAATAGCGACAGTCCGGAAGAACAGCAGGTTCTGACTTCCCTGAGCGCCGGCAAATTATCAAAAAGTCCGATCCAAGACGGGCAGGATATTATCGAAATTTTCTCTTACGGCTGTCATTTCTGCGCGCTGAATGAAAAGAACGTAGAAGCGCTGGAAAAGCGAATGCCGGAAGGTAAAAAGCTGGTGCGCCTGCATTTCAGCCTCGACAACCAGGGCGGGCTGGCACGCTTTGCGCCGGTATTTGCGACACTTAAGGTCATGGGCATTGAAGAGTCGCACCGCGAGAGTGCTTATGAGGCCGTGCTCAAAAACAAAATTGATTTAGGTGATGCAGAGAAACGCACTGCATGGCTTCAGGAAAACAAGATCAGCGTTGATGAATATAATAAAGTCAGCCAGACACCTGAAGTGAAAGAACTGCTGGATTACATGACGAAAGTCACTCAGTACTACGATATTAATGCCACGCCGATCTTTATTGTGAATAAAAAATGGGTTGCTATTCAGGATCGCGAGTTCCCGGCGTTCTCTGATAATTTGCTGTCATTATTAGAGCATGACAAGGCGCTGGAGAAATAATGAAATTCTTCGCCCTGTGGTGCGCTCTGTTTTGGAAAAACCTGTCGGTCAGGCTGATGTGGTTTTTCTATAAACTCCGGCTTATCGGTTACAGGGCGCATTGTTTATTATTTCGTCACATTGATTACCGTATTATTTTTGGTTTGTCACGGTTCGGGCGCTTTCTGGGGCTGACGCCACGCCCGGTTAAACTGCGTGCTGCGGTCGCCCATTCAAACAGGAAGTGCCTGCTTGATGATAAAAAGACGTTTAATTATATCTGGCAAACCCGGCGTCGCGAGCTGCTGATTCAGGCGGTGACGTACGGGCAAAGCCGCCGTGCGTTGCGCGAACTGGCAGCCTGTTCGGCGGCGCTGAATGCGGTGGTTGAGCCGTTGCAGCGCGCCGGGCAGCCGGTCATTCTGGCGCCGCTGCACATGGTGTCAGACGTGCTTTCCACCATGGTGGGCGCGGCGGCGTATCCGGGAAAAGCAACGGTCATCACATCAAGAAGCGCCAATGCGCATGATGAAGCTGAACGGCAGCTGGGCGGTGTCGATCTGACCTACTGTTCAATTCATGACAATAACAAAACCCTGGCGGGCAACATGATGACGTCGGTAATGGAAGCGGCTGAGAATAAGCGAAATATTATTCTCTTTCCTGACATTACACCTGATTTCACCAACTTTGCGAGCAAGGATAAAAGCGAAAAGTTTCCGTGCCGGATATTTGGACGTCCGGCCCATCTGCACAGCGGAATTATTCGTCTGGCAAGAATGATGTCGGCACAGGTCGTTTTTTATCACCTTTATTACGATAAAGGATTGAAAATAGCGGTGCATGACCCGGTGCCGGCCAAAAAGCTAAAAACCGAAATGCCGGGAATTATTGAACGAAGTATAAGCGAACATTCCACTGACTGGATGCTGTGGCATTCACACTCACTCTTTTTTATTAATGAATAAACCAAAGTGCGTGCAGGGATATTACTGATAAGAATAGGATGTTGAGGTCGTTTGTTTATGGATAATATTATTCCCAGACTGGTTTATCAGGCTGAAACCAATGAATGTGCGCTGGCCTGTATTTCCATGCTGGCCGAAACGCAGGGCATCGACGCGCCGCTCGATGTGCTGCGTGAACGTTTCCCCGCATCAGCGCATGGCACTGCGCTGTCCACGCTTTGCGACATTTTAAATGAACTGTCGATCCCTGCGTATCCTGTCGCCTTCGATCTGGAAGAGTTGTCCGAACTGCCGCTGCCGGCGATTTTGCACTACGGCGCGAGTCACTATGTCCTGCTGGCTTACCGGCAGGGCAGTTACGTCTGCGTTATGAACCCGGCGATTGGCGAACAGCTTTTGCCGGTAGCAGCGCTGAAATCTGAAATCAGCGGCTATGCGCTGGTGCTCGATAAAGACGGAGCAACGGCAAAAACCGTCCCTGAAAAGGTGAAGAAAACCCGCCGTTTCCGTGCGCTCGAATGCATGAGCCTGAAAGAAACCGCGGGTATTCCGGGCATTTACAGCCTGATGATGCTGGCATTTCTGGTGTCCCTGACGCTGTTTATCATGCCGGTGATGGTCAGCAGCGCCATCAATAATGTGTTCACGTCCGGCGGGAAAACCGATTTCCCTTACTTCTACTATCTGCTGGCCTTCGTGATTTCCACGCTGCTGGCTTTTGCCGTGCGCAGCGTGACCGAGCGGTTCATCAAGCGCTTCGTAGTGATGCAAAGTGTCAGCGGTTTTTCGCGGCTGATGATGAATTCCCTGGCCTATTTTGAGAAACGCAGCCCCGGCGAAATCTACAGCCGTTTCTCTAACTGGCAACTGGCCGCCGCCCGAAAAATCGAGCTGGACAATGGCCTGCGTGTGAACTGGATTGTCGGCGCAATCGCGCTCGGCGTGATGTGTTACATCAGCCCGATGCTGGCCGCCATTTCTGCCGTGGGCGTCACCCTGATGGGGCTGGTCAGCGTCTGGGCGATTTTCCGCGATCGTTTTTACACCCAGCAAATTCAGGTAAAAAGCGCCGAGCAGAGTGATTTCCTGCTCGAAACCATCCAGGGTTTTGCCACGATAAAATCGGCAGGGCTGAGCAGCCAGCGTCAGGGCGTTTTTGCCGGATACGCGCTGTCGCTGTTTGACTGCCGCCAGAAGCAGAACGTTTACGAACAGGTCAAAAGCAGTCTGTATCAGCTGATCGGCAGCCTCGAGATGGTGTTTTTCATGCTGCTGGCGCTGCCGCTGCTGAAAGATAACCTGATTTCTCTCGGTGAGTTTTTCGCCTACAGCTTTGTTCGCCAGATTTTTACCGCGTACATCACGCAGATTTTCTTCTCCGTTTTGCAGAAAAATCAGCTGCACGTCATCGATACCCGCGCGAAGGATTTGTTTCCGTCCGCGCCGGTCAGTGAAGAAGGGCACAGCGAGACGCTGCCGCCGGTGGCGCATTTCAATGAGCAACTGACTTACCGCGATATCTGCTTTGCCTATGAACCCGGCAAACCGGTGCTGGAAAACCTGTCGGTGGTACTGCGTCGCGGCGAAGCGCTGGCGATCGTCGGACAAAGCGGCGCGGGCAAAAGCACGTTGCTGAAAGTGATCACCGGGCTGATTGAACCGCAGTCAGGCGAAATTCTGGCAGACGGTCAGCGGGTGAGCAGCCGTCAGGCGCAGAAACTGTTCTTCCTGCAAAGCCAGGAGGACATCCTGTTCAATGCCTCAGTTCTTCAAAACATCACGCTGTTTGATCCGCATTTCGATGCACAAAAACAGCTGCGCGTTGATCAGGCTTTTCAGGGGCTGAACCTGAAAGACGTCATAGACCGTCTGCCGGGGAAACAAAATGCGCTGATCCGCGAAAGTCATCCGGCGTTATCCCTCGGCCAGCGGCAGCGCCTGATGCTGGCGCGTGCGATGTACAGCAATTGTCCGGTGCTGGTACTGGACGAACCGACGGCGAATCTGGATGAAGTCACCGCGTTGCAGGTCATGCACACCCTGATCGAACATTGCCGCCAGTATCAGAAAACGCTCATCACCGTCACGCACAGCGAAACCACCCTGACGATGTTTGACCGCATTTGCCGGATGGACCAGCGTCGCGTGGAATCTTACGGTACCGCGGCTGGCAGCCGCCGGATCCCTCAGGGAGAAGAAGCGTGATGTCCGGATTAAAAAAAATAAATGCGCTGCCGGTCAGAAAGCGCAGGGCGGTTTTTGCGCTGGCCGGCGCGCTGGTGATTGTTCTGGTCGTCGCCGGTTTCTTGCTCTGGCAGGCGCTGAACCGCACCGAAGTTCCGCTGGTGACGGAAGAAGTCAGCCGCGGCGACATCGAAAAAACGGTGCTGGCCACCGGCATCCTCAAGCCGTCCGTGCAGGTCAACGTGGGCGCGCAGGTTAACGGTCAGCTTAAGAAACTGTACGTCCGTGCGGGTGACAAGGTGACGAAAGGCCAGCTGCTGGCCGAAATCGACCCGACCTTACAGCAAAGCGAACTGCGTAAATCCGAAGCCGAACTGGACAGCGCCGTGGCGCAGAAACAGGCGTCACTTTTTACCCTCAAACAATACCAGCTGGAGCTGAAACGCCAGCAGAAGATGGACAGTGAAGGTTCCGGGATACGCAGCACGCTGGAGCAGGCGCAGGCTAAAGTCGATACGCAGGTGGCGCAGGTCAAAGTGAATGAAGCGCAGATTGTGCAGGCACAGATGTCGCTGGAAACGGCGAAAGCCAATCTCGGCTATACGCGTATCCTCGCGCCGGTTGACGGTCAGGTTCTGGGCATTGTCACCAAGGAAGGGCAAACCGTAGTGTCCTCACAAACTGCACCGACCATTCTGGTGCTGGCGAATGTCGATACCATGACCGTACAGACCCGTATTTCAGAAACGGACATTCTGAAAGTTCACGCCGGACAACCGCTGTGGTTCTACGTGGTGGCAGATCCGAAACATCGTTATGAAAGTGTGATGGGTACCTTGCAGGACGCACCGAATGACGCTTTGCAAGACGATACCGCCAGCACAACGTCATCACAACAACCGTCTGCCGTCTATTACAACGGCGTTTTCAGCGTGCCCAATCACGACCATGTGCTGCGCACATCGATGACGGCTCAGGTGTTTATTGTCACTGAGCAGGCCAAAAACGTGCTGCGTCTGCCGGTTGTCGCGCTCGGCGAACCGCAGGGGAAAGACCAGTATCAGGTGCAGGTCGTGAACGGGAAAAACGTTGAACAACGCCTGATCCGCGTCGGGATTAATGACCGCCAGTTTGCGGAAGTTAAAGAAGGGCTGAAGGAAGGCGAACGCGTCGTGGCGTTGCAGGGCAGTTCAGGAGCCGTCAATGGCTGATTCTCCGTTAATCGAGCTTGAGCATATTTACCGGCATTTTGGCACAGGAAATGCGGCCGTTACCGTGCTTAAAGATATTTCCCTGCGCGTGCATGCCGGGGAAATGCTGGCCATCATCGGCGCATCGGGTTCCGGTAAATCCACGCTGATGAACATTCTGGGCTGCCTGGATAAACCGTCAGAAGGCAGCATGCGCATTATGGATGTGCCCACGGGCGTGGCCAGCAACGAACAGCTGGCGCAGCTGCGCAGCCAGTACATCGGTTTTATTTTCCAGCGTTATCACCTGATGCCGTATCTGACGGCAACGGAAAACGTCGCCATACCGGCGCTTTACACCGATATGCCTGCGGCTGAACGTGAGAGCCGCGCGACACATTTGCTGACGCGCCTCGGGCTGGGCAGTCGTCTGGATTATCGTCCGGCGCAACTTTCCGGTGGCCAGCAGCAGCGCGTGAGTATTGCCCGTGCACTGATGAACGGCGCGCAGATTATTCTCGCGGATGAGCCGACGGGCGCTCTGGACAGCAGCAGCGGGCAGGAGCTGATGGCGATTTTGCACGGTCTGCATCAGGCCGGGCATACCCTCATCATCGTGACGCACGACCGCAATATCGCCCGCCAGTGCCAGCGCATTGTGGAGATCCACGACGGGGCGATTATTGCCGACAGCGATAATCCGGTGGCTGAACAGGGGCAACCGCAGGGCTTACCGGCGACCACCGCAACGGGCCGTTCACCGGCCTGGCAGGGCATCAAAGAAGCCGTGCGTATGGCGTGGCGATCGCTGCTCGGACACCGCGTCCGCGCGTTCTTGTCCATGCTGGGCATCATTATCGGCATCTCGTCGGTTGTCTCTTCCATGGCGGTCGGCGAGGGCGCCCGGCAGAGCATTTTGAGTCAGATCAGCCAGCTCGGCACCAGCACCATCGAAATTCAGCCCGGTCTGGGCTGGGATAAACCGCGTCCGGATTTTGAACGTTCGCTGACGCTGGACGACGTTGAGTTGCTCGGCCGTCAGCCTTTTATCGACAGCCTGTCGCCGGTGGTCAGTAAAACGGTCATCGCGATACGCGGCGGTCGGCAGGTGCTGGTTTCGTTGTCCGGCGTCAGCAACGGTTTTTTCCGCGTGCAGGGGCTGAATTTTGCGTCGGGAAATCATTTTACCCGCCGTGACCTCGACGACCGCGAGCCGGTCGTCATCATCGATCAGAGTGTGCGCAGCACGCTGTTTCCCGGCGGCGAAGATCCGATGGGCGAGATTGTTCAGCTTTCCGGCGTGCCTTACCGCGTGATTGGCGTGGCGGACAGAAAAGGCCCGAAATACATCGGCGAGCAGCTGAGTTCCTGGATCCCTTATACGTCGCTGATGGAACGCATGTCCGGGGATACGCCCCTGCAATCGATCACGCTACGTATTGCCGACAATTTCCCGATTGAGGATGCGCAGAAAGACGTTGAGCGGTTGCTGGATTCTGCGCACGGGAAACGCGATTTCTTCACGATGACCAATGATCAGATGACCAAAACGATCCGCAAAACGTCGGAATCTATGACGCTGCTGATCACTGCCATTGCCGGGATTTCCCTGCTGGTCGGCGGCGTCGGGGTGATGAATATCATGCTGGTGTCGGTCACAGAGCGTACGCATGAAATTGGTATCCGCCTTTCCGTGGGCGCACGCCCGGCGGACATCATGCGGCAATTCCTGATTGAGGCGATGGTGATTTGTACGCTCGGCGGGCTGATTGGTATTGCGGGCTCCGGCCTTGCCGGGCTGATTTTTTCTCAGGTTACGCAGGAATTCACCATGATTTTCACCTGGCCGCCTATTTTGCTGGCTTGCGGATTCTCCGCGCTTATCGGGCTGGGGTTCGGCTTTTTCCCGGCACGGAATGCCGCCCGTCTGCACCCGACGGAGGCGCTGGCACGCGAATGAACAAACTGACTCTTATCGCCGTCACGCTGATGTTGAGCGGCTGCGGGCAACTGCTTAAAAGCGATTACCAGAGGCCCATGCTCTCTGTGCCTGACGCCTGGCGCTTTCAGGAAACGGGATCCGCCTACGCGAAATTCACACCGCACTGGTGGGATAACTTTGACGATCCGCAGTTGTCGCGGGTGATCAATGCCGCGCTGCAAAGTAATAACGATCTGGCGCTTGCCGGGATCAAACTTAAACAGGCGCGGCTGACTGCCGGATTGTCGGATACCAATCTGACGCCAGATTTCACGGCGAACGCGTCGGCCAGCAATACCAAAAATATGCGCAAGTCCACCACGCCGGTGGAAAGTTATGCCAACGGGCTGTCGGCGTCGTATGAGCTGGATTTGTGGGGAAAACTGGCGCGAACCCGTGAGCAGTCGGACTGGCTGGCGAAAGCGTCTGCCGAAGATTTGCAGGCGACCGCGCTCACGCTGATTGGCAACACGGCTCAGCTTTACTGGCAGATTGCCAGCCTGAATCAGCAGATCACGACATTGCAGCAAAGCGTGAGGATCGCGCAGGAGACGCTGAAGATGGTCACCTCCCGTTTCAGTGCGGGTGATCTCGGTCAGCTGGATTATTTGCAGGCGCAGCAAACGGTACTGACGCGGGAAAACAGCCTGCGGGATCTGATCCAGCAGCGCGAAGAATCGCGCAATGCGCTGGCGATTTTGCTTAACCGGCCCGCCGGACAGTTTGCCGCTGAACGCCGTTCGCTGGATTTCCACCAGACCGTACCGGTCGCCAGCCGCTTGCCGGTTGAGGTGATCGCCAGAAGGCCGGATGTGCAGTCATCCGAAATGAGTTTACGCGCCGCGCTGGCGGGGTCTGATGTTTCGCGGCTGAGTTTTTATCCGTCGCTCTCGCTGAACGGATCGCTGAATGCAGGCGCGGCGGTGTTCCGGCAGTGGTTCAGCAATCCGGCACGTACGCTGGGCACGGCGCTCGATTTGCCGTTTATCCAGTGGAACAAAGTGCAGATGACGGTGGAACAGTCCGGGCTGGATGTGCAGACCGCCGCAATCCAGTTCCGCAGCACTGTTTACAGCGCGTTGCAGGATGTGGATAACGCCCAGTCGCAACGCCAGACGTATCAGCAGCAAAAACAGAGTCAGTTGCAGAATCTGGAACTGAGTCGTCAGCGGCTGACGCTGGTAGACAGCCAGTACCGCAACGGGTCGGTGACCTTTCAGACATTACTCGATGCGCAGGATTCGCTGCTGGACAGCGAAAATACGCTGATCACCACCCAATACAATTATCTCTACTCCACCATGAAACTCTGGCTGGCGCTGGGCGGCGGGGAAGACAACACAATGAATCAGAAAGGATAAGTAATGGAAAAGGAACTGTCTGAACGCGCTAACGCCCCGCGTCGGGTCGTGGTGACCGGTTACGGCGCCGTCACGCCGCTGGGCATGAATGCCGCAGAAAGCTGGGCGGCGATCATGGCGTACAAACCGGGTTATCAGTACTGCGACAAATCGGCGGCCGGAATTAAATCGCGCTTCTACGGGCTGATTGAAAACGAGCCGGTATTAAAAAATGTACCGGCGGCCATCCGCCGCCGCCTGCCGCGTTATGCACGTCTGACACTCGCGTCGGCGCAAGAAGCCATGAAAATGGCCTTCGGTGATGAACATCCGGAACAGCATTATGACCTGCTGGACTGCGGCGCAATTATGGGCACCGGCTGGGCGGGGCAGGATGAAACGCAGGTGCATTACGACGATTTTCTGCGTACCGGTATGGGTTCGCCGTTTGGCTGTTTCTTCTCGATGCCAAGTTCTGCCACGGCGGCGGTCAGCCTGCTGTGGGGGCTGCGTGGCTATCAGAATACGACAATCGCGGCCTGTGCCACTGGCACCATGGCGGTCGGCGATGCGTTTGAACTGATCCGCAACGGGCGGGCAAAAATGATGCTCGCCGGGGCGGGGGAATCGCTCCGCTCGGATTCGGCGGTCTGGAATATCGACGTACTTGGCGCGCTGGCCAGCGAACAGGAAGAAATCACCCGCGCCTGCTGCCCGTTCAGCCTCGACCGCAACGGGTTTGTGCTCAGCGAAGGCGCGGCGGTGCTGTGTCTGGAAGATCGCGAAACCGCGCTGGCGCGGGGCGCGACTATCCTCGGCGAGATTTGCGGATACGGAAATTTCTCGGACGCCTTTGACTTTACCGCACCGGCAGCCGACAAAATTGCGCGGGTGCAGACCATCCGGCATGCGCTGGATCAGGCGGGCATCGCGGCCAGCCAGCTCGATTACATCAACGCGCACGGCACGTCCACGCCGCTTAACGATCTCAACGAAACCGAAGCGATCAAAATGGCGCTGGGCGATGAAGTGGCTTACGCCACGCCGTGTTCGAGCACCAAATCCTATACCGGTCATCTTATTGGCGCGGCGGGCAGTTTTGAAACCATCGTCTGTCTCCAGGCGCTGGCGCACCAGATTATGCCGGCGACCTGCAATCTGAATAACCCGGATCCGGCGTGCGATCTGGATTACATCCCGAACCAGCATCGTCCGGCGCAGATGAAAACCACCCTGAACCTGAGCTTTGGTTTTGGCGGGGCGAACGCGGCGCTGGTAATCAGCCGGGGGCAATAATGTCGTTTATTTACAGCCTGCGCGATGCCAAAACGTGGGCGAAGTTTTCCGGTGATTACAACCCGATTCATTTTGATCACGCCGAAGCTAAACGGCTGGGGCTGGACGGTTTATGCGTTCACGGCATGCGCGCGATGCTCGATATCAAAACGGCGCTGAGCGCCCGGATGGAAAACGATGCGTCCGGCGCGGACGGTTTCAGTTTCGTCAGCCGCCTGCGCGAACCGGTGCTTTGCGATGAGCCGTATCAGCTGGCGCTGAGTGAAACGGTGCGCCGGGGACGTATGCAGATAAGCGGCAAGCTGCTGGGCAAAGAGGCCTCCGCGCAGGCCAGTATCAGCAGCAAACTGACCGGCACCGGTGGCGTAAATTTAGCGCCGGTGACGCAGACGTTTTCACTTTCTGCGCAAACCCTGAGGTCGTTTTATCAGGATTTCCCGCACGGGGGAAAACCGGTGGCGGTCTGGAATTTTATGGACGCGGTGCTGTTTCGCCAGATGGTTCAGTCGTCCGGCACGCTCGACACCGTGCGCAGTATTTTGCCGGAAGTCAGGGCAACCTGCCTGAGCGAAGTTTTCAGCCAGGTTCAGGTGGTGCAAACGCATCATGAGACCCGTTTTTCACGTTCGCTGCTGGCGGCGGGCACAGAAACGGCGTGCTGCGAAGCCTTCGATTACGCCGTGCTGCCGACGCTGGTGACCGGCGATAAGCATTCGGGGCTGATTTTGCTCGCCAGCCTCCAGGCATGGCGCGGCGAGGAACCGCGCATGACGGTGACCGTAACTCTCAAAACCGGGCCGCTGACGGCCTGAATAAAAACACTGATTCATTATTCAATCTTTGAACACACACAATAACATAATGATATTAAAGGACTAAAAATGGCTCAATACGATGAAGTTTATGAAAAAGTCAGCGAGATGCTGTGCGATGCGAAAGATCTGGAACCTGATGCCTTAGCGCCTGACTCGCCGCTTCACCAGCTCAAGCTGGACAGTCTGGATTATGTTGAGCTGATGGTGCTGGCGAAAAAGGAATTTGGCGTGTCGGTGGAAGCCGAATTGTTCGTCAATAATCCGCAAATTTCGCTGCGCGAATTGTGCCAGTACCTCAGCGATAACAGTAAATAAGCCATGAAGGATAAATGGATCCTCGTGACCGGCGGAAGCCGTGGCATCGGTCGTGCCACGGTGATGCGGCTGGCAAAAGACTGGAATGTCGTTTTCACCTGGCAGAACAGCCAAAAGGAAAGCGATGAGCTGGAGCAGGCATGTGCCGGATTGCCGGTTTCGGTAGAAGGGCATCAGTGCGATGGCCGCGATGAACAGGCGGTGGCGGCGTTGTCCGCTGAGCTGCTGGCGCGTCTGGGCGCACCGCATGCGGTAGTTCACAATGCCGGGATTACGCTTGATGCGTTGCATATTCATCAGACCCGCGAAAACTGGCACAAAGTGATGGATACCAACCTGAATGCCATCTTCTACTGGAACCAGCAGTTACTGGAACCGATGATGTTGCAGGGAGGCGGATCGGTGGTGATGATGTCATCCGTCACCGGCATTAAAGGCAACAGCGGCCAGACGGCGTATGCCGCCACCAAAGCCGCGATGATCGGCGTCAGCCGGACGCTGTCCATCGAGCTGGGGCGTTTCGGCATTCGGGTTAACTGCCTGTTGCCGGGTTATATCCGCACGGAAATTCTCGATACCGTGCCGAAAGACGTGTTGTCGGGGATCCGTAAAACGATTCCGCTCAAACGTTTTGGTCAGCCGGAAGAAGTGGCTGGCGCGGTATCCTGGCTGGTCAGTGATGACAGTGCCTATATGACCGGCCAGACGCTGGTTCTGGACGGCGGTCTTTCCGCCTGAGTTTTTCTCCGCCTGTTTCCGCTGTGTAATCAGGACGCTCTGCGTCCTGATTTTGTTTGATTTCCCGTCCACGTCTTGCCGCTCTCTGTCAGATTTCCCTCTGCCTTGCCACATTCTGTCCATTGCGTGATCAGCGACCTCCATTTGTTAGCCTGTTTGTTTGCACAATGAAAAATAAATGTTCACACAATGAAAAACCCCCGAATAAGGCTAAGAAAATTCCTTACCGCTTACAGCGTTTTTTTCGCCAATAAAACCTGATAAAAAACAGACAAATATGTAAGTTTTTAGGATGTTTTTTAGCGATTAATCATTCAAAGCTATCGGTAAGACCGGTAAATTCCTTATATTCCCGTGCGGTTTATTATTTACTTACTCTGCCTGTGTTATTTTCCTTATGATTATATAACCAACCTCACCTATACTCAGATTCAGGGGGTTTTTATTATTGGTTTCATTTCGTGAGGTGAGCGAGTCGCATATATACAGGGCAACAGGTTTAGATGTTTTTTTGAACATTATTAATTTTTTTGCAGGAGGTGCGAGCGTCTTATTAGTGACATTGGGTATTTAAACAAGGAGCAGAAGTTAACCTTTCACTTGCAAGGATTAGCCTGAAAACAAATAAATGTTAACAGACTTTATTTGTCGGGTTGGGTGAACGATAACCTTATCTCAGATAACATACAGAGGAACAGGCACTATGAAAAATCGTAAATATTTGACCCCGTCCGAAGTGGAGAAACTGCTCGAGGCCACGCTGCATGGCAGGCACGCGGAGCGTGATTATTGCCTGATCTGGATGTGCTTTATCCACGGCTGCCGGGTCAGTGAGATCAGCAACTGGCGGCTGTCCGACATCGATATGGAGGGCAATAATATTTATATCCACCGTTTAAAAAATGGTTTTTCTACGGTTCATCCTCTTTATATGAGAGAAAGGAAATCTCTCCGGCTTTGGCTCAATAAAAGGAAGCAATATCGGGGCGCGGATTCAGACTGGTTGTTTTTATCAAACCGTGGCGCGAAATTATCACGGCAGAGAATTTACTGGTTAATTCGTAATTATAGTGAGGCCGCTAATCTCACTATTAATGCCCATCCTCATATGTTAAGACATGGCTGCGGATTTGCGCTTGCCGATCGCGGAATAGATACCCGGTTAATCCAGGATTATTTAGGTCACCGGAATATTCAGAACACCGTTTTATATACCGCCAGCAATGCTCAGCGGTTTAAAGAAGTGTGGTAAATAACATGTAATTAATTATTACAATGGAGTCATTTTGAACTAAATTGGAGCCTATCCTAGTGAGAGCGTAAATCTCTGTCAATACTGTAAATCCCTCCCCGCCAAAATTCACATTAATTAACGTTTTTTCAATAAGTTACTGCCGTAAAAACTATTTTCTCCCCATTTTTATCTCTCGGTTTTTTCTTATATCCCGTTGCTGTGGCTATTCCTTGTCTGCGACACCTCTCAATTTAACCAGATTAAAACACTATAAAAATTAAATTATATGGTTTTAATGACTTTGAATCGTGTGATTTTTGGTGGTTACCACCAAAGGAGTCACTTTAGTTCAAAATGAATCGTTTGGTTTAGGACGTTAACCTGACCAAACGCTTTATTAAATGGAGTGGAACTCCATGAACTAAATAAAGGAATGGCAGATGGTTTTGTCAAAAACAATTCGATTACACCCTGAAGGTGTATCGACAGCAATATGTTAATAGGAAAAATATCGTGAAAAAGAATCTTCTTGTTGTTGCCCTGATGGCTGCTTCCGCTTTTGCTTCTTCAGCTTTCGCCGCTGATGGCGCAGTAAACTTTACCGGCACCATCACTGATGCAGCTTGTACTGTTGATACAGCTTCTAAAGACCAGAACGTCTTCCTGGGCAATATCGCACGTACAGCTTTCCCGGTTGCAGGCACCCTGGCTGCACCTAAGAAGTTCACTCTGGTTCTGACTGACTGCCCGGACACTGTAACTGGTGCAACCGTACGTTTCGACGGCAACCAGGTTTCTGGTGATAACAGCATTCTGGCACTGACCGCTGGCGACACTACCGCTACTGGCGTAGGTATCCAGATTTCTGACAACCAGAACAAAGTGGTTCCCCTGTACGAAGACTCCTCTGTATACCCGCTGGTCAGCACCGGCGCTAACAACCTGGACTTCTCTGCACGTTACATCTCCCTGACTGACGCTGTAACTGTCGGTGATGCAAACGGCGTGACTCAGTTCACCGTTGTTTATCAATAAGTCTTACTGATCGCCTGGCGATCAGATAAGTCAGACCAGGGGCTCCAGAGCCTCTGGTCTGTTTGAACCCTTGGTCTACATGAATCCCAAAGACAGGTTGAATCACCATGAATAAATGGCGCGTCACAGCGGTGGCAGCACTATTAATGACTTTTGCGTCTGCGGCGCAGGCAGGCATCGTCGTGGGCGGAACACGTCTGATTTATGACGGCGGAAAGAAAGAAGCGTCGATCAATATCAGTAACCCGGATCACACGCCGTATCTCATTCAGTCCTGGGTCGATGGCGCCCTGACCGAAACGGGTGCGCAGGGTGAAAAGGCGCCTTTTATCGTCACGCCACCTTTGTTCCGTCTTGATGGCAACCAGCAAAATATCCTGCGAGTCGTTCGCGCGGGCGGCAATTTGCCGGAAAACAAAGAATCGCTCTACTGGCTTAACATTAAATCGATTCCTTCAGCGGAGAAAAAAGAAAACACCCTGCAAATTGCGGTGAAAACACGCATCAAACTGATTTACCGCCCGGCGGCCGTGAAGGATTCGCTGGAAGACGCCGCTAAAACGCTGACCTGGAAACGCGTCGGTAACAGCCTGCAGGTGACCAACCCTTCTGCACATTACATCACTTTCTTCAATGTGAAGATTAACGGCACTGCCGTGAAAGAAGCCACGATGGTTGCACCGCAATCAAGCGCCACCTTTGCCGTTCCTGCATTGAACGGCGGCGCACTGAGCTGGCAGTTCATTAACGACTACGGCGGTACCAGCAAGCCGTTAGTGGCAACACTCTGATCTGCGCCGTCGCCGGATAAGCTTTGCTGTGCGGGCAGGACAAGGGATGGAGGGTGCACCAGTCAGTCTGGTTGCGTTGAAAAATGGAATTATACGAATGAACAAAAAACCGAAGAATAAGACTTCGACCGGCTTTAAACGCTCCCGGATTGCCTGGCTGGTTTCCTGTCAGTTCGCAATGTTAATGGGCGGTGCAGGAATGGCCAGTGCGGCGGAATATTTCAACCCGGCATTACTGGAAATTGATAATCCCGCACAGGGGAAAGCCGATCTTTCTGTTTTTGAAGAAGGGGACTTGCAGCCACCGGGTACGTACCGCGTTGATATTTATCTCAATGGTTCGATGGTCGATACCAAAGACGTCGTATTTTCACTCGTCACAAACAGTTCGGGTAAAAAGAGCCTTCAGCCTTGTCTGAGCACCGAAATGCTCAAAGAGATGGGCGTCAGAACAGGGATGTATCCGGGCATTGCAGCCACGGATGAGTGCGCCAACTTTACCGGCGAAATCCCTCAGTCTTCTGCGGCACTGCGTTTTGATCAGCAGCGGCTGGATCTCAGCATTCCTCAGGCCTCACTCAATTCTCAGGCGCGCGGTTACGTGTCTCCTGACAAATGGGATTCGGGCATTCCGGCGTTCCTGATGAATTACAGTTTCAGCGGGGCGAATACCGAAGCGCGTAATAGCGACACCCGTAATTCCGATACGTATTACCTGAATCTGCGTTCCGGCGCGAATCTGGGTGCCTGGCGTTTGCGTAACTATTCGACCTGGAACCGCGACAGCAAAGGGACCGATCACTGGGATTCCATTAATACGTATTTACAGCGCGATATTCAGGTGCTTAAAAGCCAGCTGACGCTCGGTGACAGCAACTCACCGACGGAAGTTTTCGATACCGTGCCATTCCGTGGGGTTCAGCTGGCAACGGATGACGACATGTTACCCGACAGCATGAAAGGCTATTCGCCGGTCGTGCGCGGGATTGCGCGCAGTAACGCACAGGTCACGATCCGCCAGAACGGATACGTCATTTACCAGAGCTACGTGCCCGCGGGTGCGTTTGCGATTTCCGACCTGTATCCGACGGCGGGCAGTGGTGACCTGAACGTGACTATTAAAGAAGCCGACGGCAGTGAGCAGAATCTGGTTGTGCCGTTCGCCTCGGTGCCGGTGCTTCAGCGTGAAGGCCATCTGAAATACAGCTTCACCAGCGGTCAGTACCGTTCTTACAGCAGCGATGTTGAGAAAACGCCGTTCACGCAGGGCACGGCCATTTATGGTTTACCCCACGGCGCAACGGTGTACGGCGGTTTGCAGGCAGCGAGTAAATATCAGTCGCTGGCGATGGGGCTCGGGCAAAACCTCGGGGCCATCGGTGCCTTGTCGGCGGACGTGACGCAGGCCTGGACCAGGCAGGAAGATAACCCGAAAGACAGCGGTCAGTCATACCGTGTGCGCTACGGTAAAAGCTTCGTTGAATCGGGCACGAACTTCAGCCTGGCCAGTTACCGTTATTCCACGCAGGGCTTCTATACCCTGAAAGAGGCGCTGGAAAGCTATTCCGGCGGCAACGGCTATTACTCCGACCATAAGAAGAGCCGCGCAGAACTGACGCTGAGCCAGAACTTATGGGAAAAAGCCGGTGCGATGTCCCTGAGCCTGGTGAAAGAGGAATACTGGAATAACAACCGTTCTGCCGAGTCTGCCAGCGTGGGTTACAACAACACCTGGAAAGGCGTTTCTTATGGCCTCAACTACACCTACAACCGCAACGGCACTGACAGTAACGGCAACCGCACGTATTACACCGACCAGATTGTCGCGGTCAATATCAGCGTCCCGCTGGGTCAGTGGCTGGCAGGCAGTTATGCCACGTACAACCTCAACACCAGCAAGAACGGCAACACCACGCAAAACGTCGGTCTGAGCGGAACCACGCTGGCGGATAACAACCTGAACTACAGCATCAATCAGGGGTATGGCAGTCAGGGGCAGGGTTCCAACGGGTACGCGAGTGCGGACTACAAAGGCGGTTATGGCGAAGTTAACGCCGGTTACGGTTACGACAACAGCCAGCGGCGCATGGATTACGGCCTGCAGGGCGGCATTCTGGTGCATGAAAACGGCGTGACGCTATCGCAACCGCTGAGCGAAACCATTGTTCTGGTGAAAGCGCCGGGTGCGGATGGCGTCAGCATTGCCAGCAACACCGGTGTAAAAACAGACTGGCGCGGTTATGCGGTGGTGCCGTATGCCACGGCGTACCGTCGCAACCAGATTTCACTCGATACCGCAACGTTACCGGACGACGTCGACATGACGCTGACCAGTACGGCCGTTATCCCGACCCGCGGCGCGGTGGTGCGTGCGGACTTCGATCCTAACGTCGGCCAGCGTGTCCTGATGACCCTGACCCGTGCCGATGGCCAGCCGGTTCCGTTTGGTGCAATGGCGACCAACAGCACCGGTAAAAACGGCAACAGCAGCATCGTGGGCGATAGCGGACAAGTGTATCTGTCCGGTCTGGCCGACGCGGGCAAGCTGGACGTGAAATGGGGCAGCGGCGCGTCACAAGCGTGTCAGGTGAATTACACCCTGTCTGAGCAGCCTGCCGGTTCGGGGATTCAGATGATTAACGGAGCCTGCCGGTGAGGGCAGATATGGAAATGAATAATCAACATCCTGAACAGTCAGTGGAAAGGGAAAACGTACATATGGCGTCTGAAATCATTCATCCCCGCATCTCTCTCTGGGGAAAAACCTGCGCGCTGGTCTGTTTTAGCCTGTCGGTCTGGGCGATGAGCAGCACTGCGCAGGCGGCGAGCTGTCAGCCAACGGACGGCACCAAAACCTATAACTTCGGCATGGATTATCTGCTGAGTGACCCGGCGCAAAACACCGCCGGGATGGTGAAGCCGGACGCGTTTACCTGGAACCTGAGCGGAAACTATAACGTCACCTGTTCCTGTACCGGCAGCTACACCGGCGCATATGCGACCGCCAAAGTGCCGGATACCGGCATGGTCTACAGCGACGGTACGCTGAACTATTATGCGATCAACGACTACCTCGCGGTGGCCAGTAAGGTGTACATCGCCGGGCAGGTGAACGACTTTATCGCGACGCCTTTTGACGGGCGCAGCAATCTCAATACGGCGACCAGTTGCGATAAATACCCGTATGCGACAGGGTCCAGAGGCTCGGTGTCACTTTACTTCCGTCGTCCTTTTGTCGGTGTTCAAAACATCCCTCTGACGAAAATTGTTGATGTGTATATCGCGACCGATGCCACGACGCAGTCCCCGACGCCGGTATCCACGGTCTGGATGAGCGGAACGGTCACCGTCCCCCAGTCCTGTGTGATCAACGGCGGCGGTGTGATCACCGTGCCTTTCGGCGACATCATGTCCGGTGATATTTCAACCAAAGGCGAGATGGCGAAAAACTTCACGCCGAAGAATGTCGCTTTCAACGTCGCCTGTACCAACATCTCAGACGGGGTTCAGGTCAGCCTTTCCTTCCAGGGCACACCGGATGGAAACGATCCGACTGCGCTGGCGACAACGAACAGTGATGTGGCGGTGCGACTTCAGGATGCGGCGGGCAAAACCGTTGCGCCAGTGAGTGGTTTCCTGCCGCTGAACATGGATTACACGTCTCAGGTGGGAACATCGGAAATCAACTTATATCCCTTTAACACCACGGGGAATATGCCAGATACCGGGAACTTCACGGCAACGGCCACGATCCGCGCTGAAATTCAGTAATGCCTGCGCCCGAAGCGCAGCGTGACTGACAGAGTAAAGATAAGGAGATGAGTACGATGAACTCTCAACGGAATAAACAGCAGATTGTGACGGCGCTGGTGCTGGGTGCGGCTTTTGTCCTGGCCTCACAGGTCGCGAAAGCCGACACCATCATGAATATTACCGGCAACATCAAGGCGTCGCCGTGCACGATCAACGTGCCAGCCGGCGGGCTGAATGTCGATCTGGGGCAAAACATCCAGGCGGCCAGTCTGGTGGCACCGGGCGCAGCGTCGGACTGGAAATCATTTTCCATCGCGCTGACCGCCTGCCCGACGTCAACAGCGACGGTGACCCTGACGATGAACGGTACGCAGGATGACGCTGACAACACGTTGTATGCCAATGCCGGTACGGCGGGAAACGCGCAAATCGAAGTACAAAACAGCGAGGGAACGCGTCTGGGTAACGCCGTTCAGTATACAAAAAATATTGATGCGGCCAGCCGTGGCGCTGAATTCGACCTGCAAGCCCGCGCGTATACCGTTAACGGCAATGTGACGCCGGGAACGATAAACGGTGTGCTGCTGGCGACGTTTATCTACGAATAACGTCGCATGGCACGTTCACTAAACACAATTTCCAACATGACTTTTATTAACGTGAAAACAGGAAATGACATGAAAGGACTTATGAAAACTTCATCGCTGGCGCTGGTCATTTTTGCTGGCCTGAGCCAGAGCAGCTTTGCGGATCCGACACAAATCAACATTAACGGCACGGTCGTGGCCTCTGCCTGTACCGTTGATAATGCCGGTGCTCCGGTGCAGGTGACGCTCGATACGCTGGAAGCCACGGCGCTGGCGACCGCGGGCGAATCAGGTGGATGGAAAACGTTTGATCTGAAGCTGATTAACTGCCCGGCAACCACTACCGTCAGCACCGCGACTTTTGCCGGTACGCCTGCCACGGCGAACGCCAACCTGTACACCAATACCGGTACTGCGACCAACGTAGAAGTGGAACTGCAAAACACGGCAGGTAAGCAGCTGGGTAACGGCGCGACGTACGCGGTAGATGTTGATGCCAGCACCCATGAAGTGGTCTACCCGTTGCAGGCCCGCGCGTTCACGACCGCCGGTTCTGTCATGCCAGGAACGATCATCGGTTCTGTACAAGCCACCTTCACCTACCAGTAACGGCGGGCGGGCACGGGCCGTCATGGGAGACATTCAATGAAGCCAATAAAAAGTATTCAGGGCGTTCTGCTGCTGGCAGCGGGGGTCAGCGCGTCTGCTGCTAGCGCTACAGATCTGAATATCAACGGGAAGGTCGTCAGCAGCCCGTGCATTGTGGATACCGCGTCAGTCAGCCGCGATGTGGATTTTGGTCAGCTCATTATCAAAAAGGATCTGGCGACGGCGGGGGCAGGCGGGGACTGGAAATCCTTTGAGGTCAGGCTGAACAATTGCCCTGCGACGGTTTCCAGCGTCATCGCTAATTTCACCGGCACACCGGCGCAGGAAGACGCGACGCTTTACAGCAACAGCGGAACGGCCACTCACGTTGGCGTACAACTGGTCACCGATGTCGATAAAACGGTAGTACTGGCACCCGGAAGTCAGTTAAGCGCTGATGTCGATGCGCAGAGAAGCGCGGTGTACGAGCTGGCCGCGCGGCCTTACACCACGAGCGGCGAGGTGACTCCCGGCTCACTGGTGAGCCTGACACAAATTAACTTTACCTATCAGTAGCATCGCCTTCTTTCCTGTCTGCTACCGGAGGGGCTGGCGGGAAAGGGCATTCATAAAGCGGTGAACAATGGATGTTGTTCACCAGAAGGGAATTCGTTTCGTGCCATCGGGCACGGGAAGGATCACTGAAAATACAAGGAAGACATTATGAACAGTTTAAACAGCGTCAGATTTCATCAGCATGCCTTCATTTCTGCGGCCGCGGCCGCCTATCCGCAAGGGGCGTTTATTATGGATGCCTGCCCGGTTACCGCGCTGGGTGTGAAAAAAATGCTGGTCGAATCCGCCGGGATCACCGGACCTTTTACCTATGTTCAGTCACTTGCCGCTATCCCGGAGAAAATTGCCGACGCGCCGCCCGCGTTGCTGATTATGGATATTTGCGGTGAAAAGGAATCCGTGCTCGACGGGTTACGCCTGCTTTCCCAGATCGTGACGTCCAGTCCGGCCATGAAAATTGTGATTTGTACTGACTACAGTGACCACCGGATCCTCGAACTTTTAGCGTCTTCCGGGGCTCACGGCCTGTTGCTCAAAAATGAGCCGGTACTGGCGCTGGAGCAATGCGTTACAGAAGTGCTGGCTGGTGCAACACAGTGGTTAAGCCCGCGTGCGCGGCAAATCCTCTCCGGTACCCGACAAACCACGACACCGCTCACCGCGCGTGAGCTGGACGTGCTCGCGTATCTGTTCTCCGGCCTGAGCGTTTCGCGGGTCGCGCAAAGACTCCACCGGGATATCCGCACCGTCAGCACGCATAAGCGCAATGCAATGATGAAACTGGGGTTTCACAATGACAGCGAGCTCTTTGCCCAGGGGACGTGGATGGCCAAAATCGGCCCGTCCGCGATCATGTAATTTCAGATGACTGAGCCACGAGCCGGGAATTTATTCCCGGCAAGTCAGGGAGCTACACCATGATTCACGCCCACATCAAACCCCGGACAATCGCCCTGATGGACAGCCATCCGCTGACGCTTTCCGGGCTGTCCTATCTGGTTAACTCCATCGACGAGACCTGTGATATCCGGATGGAAGAGACCAGTCTGGGCCGCATTGCAGAAGGCCTCATGTACCAGTCGGTGGACATTCTCATCACTGATCTTCATGGTTATCAGGAAAGTATTCAGGAAGGGCAGGAAATTCTTCAGCGCCTGAGCCTGCAATTTCCGCAGCTGATCATAGTGGTTTATACGCTTTGTCACGACGCCGAAAAACTGAAAAAATTGCTCAAATTCAGCAATATCAGCCTGATTGCGCGCGGAGAGTCGCCGGTGATTACCGACGACTTATTCCGCCACGCGCTGGCGAAAAAAAAAGTGTTAAGCCCGCTGATTTGCTGCACGTTAGCAGAGCAGGATGCGGCCAGTCAGCGCACCGGGTTCCGGCTGACGCAAAGTGAAAATGAGATTATTAAATACCTCCTCAACGGCATGAGCCTCAGCCAGATTGCAGAATTGAAAAATCTCAGCATCAAAACCGTCAGTGCGCATAAGTGTAATGTCATGCGCAAGCTGCACATCACCACCGATGCGGAATTGTTCCTGCTGCTCAAAAATGGCCTGTGAACTGTGGGGGATTTTGCAATCCCCGCTAAATGGATAAGCCCGGTGAGCCGCACACAGCGGCACCTGACGGGCGGGCACGTGCCCGTTATATGGTGATTGACCTGAATCGTCCGGCATTACTGGCGGTATAAATAACCGTGTTCTGAATATTTCTGTGGCCGAGATAATCCTGAATCAGCCGGGTGTCGCAGCCGGTATCTGCCAGCGCATAACCACAGGCGTGCCTGAGCATATGCGGATGAACTGCCACGTTAATTCCCGCCTCCTCGCCGTATTTACGGAACAAACGATAGAGTTGTTGCCGGGACAGTTGCCCGCCGTGACGTGAAAGAAATAACCATTCCGAGTCAGAGTCAAGATATTGTGAGCGTATTTCAAGCCACTCCTTAATAACGATCATTTCCCTGTCCTGAATGGGATGTTGAACGGAAAACCCGTTTTTAAGCCGGTTGATATAAATTATTTGTGTCGAAAGTTCAACGTCCTTAACCCGTAAATTAGCCAGCTCGCTGACCCGGAGGCCGTGAATAAAACACATTAATAACATGCATTTATCGCGAGTTTTGTTAATTCCTGTCGAAACCGTACCGACGAGTCTCTCCATCTCAACCTGAGTTAAGTACTTTCTCCCGCTCATATTTTTTCTTTCCTTGATTAATTGCAGATGATTTATGTTCTTACGGGACTGTTTAAGTCCCGGAACAAAGAGAGGCTAAGGGATGTTATTTTGATCACCGGCGAGCTTTTTCGCAGAGAGTTCCACAAATGTCAGTCATGCATGTTCAGGGAAATATCAGAAAAAACGGTAATGTAATAATATCGCCTGAAGTCAACGTGAAAGAAAACTCATTTTTTCAGGGCGATTAACGGTGATTTCAGGCAATGAATTTTACACAGCAGTGCTATCCACAAAATAAAAACTGATCAGTTTGGCGGAGGAATTCTAACGTCTAAACTTCTCAAAAAGGAAGGCCACATATGCTATTTTTTGATCATTCCATAAGAATAAACCCACGAAAAGTCAGTGAATTCCTAAAGTGGCGTCCTGCAGCGTAAGGATCTTCGAGAAATTTGTTCATTTGATTTAGTAAACAGACCTCAAAACCTGCCTCTTTTCCATCCATAAGACTTGGCCGCTTTTGTCATGCTATGCATGAAATTGTGCCCGCCGCTCTTTGCGCCGGGTAAATGCTGACAGGAAACACCGGTGGCTGAAGACAGCGATCTCGAAAAGACAGAAGCCCCCACATCCCACAGGCTGGAAAAAGCCCGTGAAGAAGGGCAAATCCCGCGTTCGCGCGAACTGACCTCGATGCTGATGCTCGGGGGCGGTTTGACGTTGCTGTGGGTTTCCGGTGAATCGATGGCGCGTCAGCTGGGGGTGATGATCTCGCAGGGGCTGAAATTTGATCACGGCATGGTCAGCGATGACCGCCAGGTATTGCAGCAAATGGCGACACTGCTGGGCCGCGCTGTCTGGGCATTATTGCCGGTTATCGGCGGCCTGATCCTGATCGCGCTGGCTGCGCCGCTGTTGCTCGGCGGGCTGATGTTCAGCGGGAAATCTTTTGCACCGAAATTCAGTCGTATGGATCCGATTGCCGGATTTAAGCGTTTGTTCTCCGGTCAGGTGCTGGCCGAATTGCTCAAGGCCATCCTGAAAGCGCTGCTGGTCGGCTCTGTCGCCGGTTTTTATGTGTGGCACAAATGGCCGGACATGATGCGGCTGATGGCGCAACCGACGATCCCCGCACTCGGCGAAGCGCTGAACATGGTGGCGTTCTGCGGGCTGATGGTGGTTCTCGGGTTAACGCCGATGGTGGCGTTCGACGTGTTCTGGCAAATCTGGAGCAACCTGAAAAAACTGCGCATGAGTAAGCAGGATATCCGCGACGAACATAAAAGTCAGGAAGGCGACCCGCATGTTAAAGGCCGTATCCGCCAGCAACAGCGCGCCATGGCACGCCGCCGCATGATGGCCGATGTGCCGAAAGCCGACGTCATTGTGACCAACCCGACGCACTACGCCGTCGCATTGCAGTACAGCGAAAACAAAATGAGCGCACCGAGAGTGCTGGCGAAAGGCGCAGGTGATGTGGCGCTGCGCATTAAAGAGCTGGGTGCCGAACACAAAATTCCGATGCTGGAAGCGCCGCCGCTGGCGCGTGCGCTTTACCGGCACAGTGAAATTGGTCAGCAAATCCCGACCGCGCTGTATGCCGCGGTTGCCGAAGTTCTGGCCTGGGTTTATCAGCTTAAACGCTGGAAGCGCGAAGGCGGACTGATCCCGAAAAAACCTCAACATTTGCCAGTGCCTGACGGTCTGGATTTTGCAGGAGAAAGTGATACCCATGGCTAATCTGGCCGCGATGCTGCGTTTACCCGCCAACTTTAAGTCCGGACAATGGCAGGTTCTGGCAGGCCCAATCCTCATCCTGATGATCCTGTCGATGATGGTGCTGCCTTTGCCGCCGTTCCTTCTCGACTTGTTGTTCACGTTCAACATTGCGCTGTCTATCATGGTGTTGCTGGTGGCGATGTTCACCCAGCGGACGCTCGATTTTGCGGCTTTCCCGACCATCCTGCTGTTCTCAACCTTATTACGTCTGTCGCTCAACGTCGCCTCCACGCGCGTGATCTTACTGGAAGGTCACACCGGCGGCGCGGCGGCGGGGCGGGTTATTGAAGCATTCGGCCACTTCCTGGTCGGCGGTAACTTCGCCATCGGTATCGTGGTGTTTATCATCCTGGTGCTGATTAACTTTATGGTTATCACCAAAGGTGCCGGGCGTATCGCCGAAGTTGGCGCGCGTTTCGTCCTCGACGGGATGCCGGGTAAACAGATGGCGATCGACGCCGACCTCAACGCCGGTTTAATTGGCGAAGACGAAGCGAAAAAACGCCGCAGCGATGTCACGCAGGAAGCAGACTTCTACGGTTCGATGGACGGTGCGAGTAAGTTCGTGCGCGGTGACGCTGTCGCCGGTCTGATGATTATGATCATCAACGTGGTCGGCGGCCTGCTGGTGGGCGTGCTGCAACACGGTATGGATCTCGGCCACGCCGCAGAAAGTTACACCTTGCTGACCATCGGTGACGGTCTGGTCGCGCAGATCCCTGCATTGGTGATCTCCACCGCTGCCGGTGTCATCGTGACCCGCGTCGGTACCAATCAGGACGTCGGCGAGCAGATGGTCACCCAGCTGTTCCGCAATCCGCGCGTCATGATGCTGAGTGCCGGTGTTCTCGGGCTGCTCGGCATGGTGCCGGGCATGCCAAATCTGGTTTTCCTGCTGTTCACCGGCGCTTTGCTGGCGCTGGCGTGGTGGACGCGCGGTCAGGAGCAGAAAGCTCCTGCGGCAAAAGAAGCGGCACCGTCGGCAGCCGACAGCGGCAAACAGCTGGTGGAAGCCAGCTGGTCAGACGTACAGCTTGAAGATCCGCTGGGCATGGAAGTGGGCTACCGCCTGATTCCGATGGTGGACTTTGCGCAAAACGGCGAACTGCTGGGGCGTATCCGCAGTATCCGTAAGAAATTCGCGCAGGAGATGGGGTATCTGCCGCCGGTGATCCACATCCGCGACAACCTCGAACTGCCGCCTGCCGGTTACCGCATCCTGATGAAAGGCGTCGAAATCGGTACAGGGACCGCACATCCGGGGCGCTGGATGGCGATCAACCCGGGTAACGCCATTGGCGAACTGCCGGGTGAACCGACGGTCGATCCGGCGTTCGGGCTGGCGGCGGTATGGATTGAACCGGCGATGCGCGAACAGGCACAAATTCAGGGCTTCACCGTGGTCGAAGCCAGTACCGTGGTGGCGACGCACCTCAATCACCTGATCAGCCTGCACGCCAAAGAATTGTTTGGCCGTCAGGAAACGCAGGAACTGATGGAGCGCGTCACCAAGGAAATGCCGAAGCTGACGGAAGATTTCATTCCGGGCGTGATTTCCCTGACCAACATGCACAAGGTGCTGCAAAATCTGTTGTCCGAACGTGTGTCGATTCGCGACATGCGCACGATTGTTGAAACGCTGGCGGAATACGCGCCAAACCAGCCTGATCCAAACGAACTGACGGCGGTAGTTCGCGTCGCGCTGGGCAGGGCGATTACTCAGCAATGGTTCCCGGGTAATGGCGAAGTACAGGTTATCGGGCTGGATACGGCGCTTGAACGTCTGCTGTTACAGGCGCTGCAAAGCGGCGGCGGACTAGAACCGGGGCTGGCCGATCGTCTGTTAACGCAGTCTGAAGCCGCGTTACAGCGTCAGGATATGCTCAGCGCGCCACCGGTCCTGCTGGTGAATCACGCGCTGCGCCCGCTGTTGTCGCGCTTCCTGCGCCGCTCACTGCCGCAGATTGTGGTGATGTCGAATCTCGAAATGACCGACAGCCGCCAGATCCGCATGACCGCCACCATTGGTGGTGAATAAGATGCTTCGCACCGTGCTGCTCGTCCTCAGCCTGATAAGCCTGCCGGCGGTTGCCGCATCAGGTTCCTGGTCGGATACTCAGCGCGGCGTAACGCTGCAAAACCGGGGCGTGATGATGTCGTCACCGCCGCTGGCCGCCGCAGATTCCGCGCCGGTCAGGCAAAAAAGTTCGGCGACGATCACCACGGTCAGCTGGAAATATGAAGTGCTCGGCGCAAGACCGGCAGGATTACAGGTGAAACTCTGCAACACCCTGAATCACTGCGTGGAGCTGGATGCGGACAGCGGTTCGACGCGTTCGTTTTACGGCCAGACCGCCCGCTCCCCGCTGCGGTTTGTGTATTTCGTCACGGGAAATGGGGCGATGAATACGCCGCTACGGGTCATCGGCAATCAGGTGATTGTGAATTACCGGTGAGCCACCGGATAGCTTGAACGATTTTTCAACTGCTTATCGGGAAAGCTTCGGTTTTTCAATCACTGTGATCACTTAGCTTCCTGCGCCAAAACCGACCCAAAGAGGGAAGTACTTTCCCTCTTTGGGATTTCTCCCCACTTTTTCAACACGCGCTACCGCTCGCTGGCACTGTTTCAGCAACTTCTGCTCGTGCCGCAAAATCCCGCCGCTGCGCGGTTCCTTCCAGTCGGATTACAAACCGCGAGAAAAGATACACGTTTTTCCACCTCTCCTTTCAGCGTGATTTTTGAAAGCGGCCAATAACTATGTAATCCGGAAGAGTAAAGTGTCCACTGGCTATGTTATTCCTCGCAGGAAAGGGAATGGACCGGGGGCATGTTAGGGTTTTTACACTTTATCTGGCTGGCGGTTTACTTACTCAAATTCACCACAGCCTGGCGGATGGCATATTCGTATCCCTGGATGCCAAAACCGCAGATCACACCGACGGAAACGTCGGAGAGGAAAGAGTGGTGGCGGAAGGCGTCGCGTTTATGCACGTTGGTGATATGGACTTCGTACAGCGGCAGGCTGACGGCGGTGACGGCGTCGCGCAGGGCGACAGACGTGTGGGTCCAGGCCGCGGCGTTCAGCACGATGGCGTCGGTGGTGCCGCGGCAGGCCTGAATGCGGTCAATTAAATCGCCTTCATGGTTGGTCTGGAAAAATTCGATTTCTGCACCGCAGCTTTTCCCTGTCTGATGACACAAGGTTTCGAGGGTTGCCAGCGTGTCATAACCGTAAGTTTCCGGTTCGCGGGTGCCGAGCAGATTCAGGTTCGGGCCGTTAAAGACGGCAATTTTGTAGTTCATAGGGTCTTCCTTTCTTCAGTAATCTGCAAAACCAAACAGGTCTTTCGGCGTCTGCCACAGGATCTGGTGCCGCGTTTTCTCATCCGGGAATAACTGTTCCACCAGCATCAGTAATGTGCCGAGATCCATCCGGTGTTCTGCGCGCAGGAACGGCCAGTCTGATCCCCACATGCAATGTTCTGCGCCGAATGCCTCAAGCAGCGCGTGCTGATAAGCGTGGCCGTCCTGATACGGAAAAGGCTGACGGCTGAATTTCGATAAGCCGGACAGTTTCACCCAGACGCGTTGCTGGCTCGCGAGCTGCAACAGCGCCTGAAACGCCGGTTGCTGCAAACCTTGCGTCACATCCGGGCGGCCGGAGTGATCGATGAGCAGGCGGGTTTTCGTGCGGTTGATCAGCGGCAAAAGTGCCAGCAGCTGGTCGTCCTGTACCTGAATGGCGGCGAACATGTCCAGTTCGGTCAGGCGTCCCATCAGGGCGTCGAGGTGTAAAAAAGGTGCGGTGCCGAGCATCGCCACATTCATCGCGATACCGACCACGCCGGCCAGTTTGAGCGCGGCGAGTCTTTCCAGCGAAATATCAAAAGGCACCACGGCGATGCCCTTGAAGCGGCCGTTACCTTTTTCCAGCGCATCGAGCAGGCATGAGCTGTCGGTGTTATACCCTGACGTCGGGCCGACAATCAGGGAGTGGCGGATGTTGTAGGCTTGCATCACCGCACGGTAATAATCGGCGGTGCCAATCTCGTGCCCTTCCGGACGGTACGGCGTGTCCGGAAGGTACGGGAAGCGCGCCGGATCAAACACGTGATGATGGGTGTCGATCTTGGGTTGCTCAAATATCGTCATGCTTTCGCTTTACCTGCTACTGAGTAGAGAACTTGCTGATTGCGGGTCTTCTGGAATTCTTCCAGCGTTTCACCGCGCATCGCGGAATAAATATGTAAGTTAGACACACCCACCACGGCACCGAGTTTTTCCAGCAGGAAGAAGCTCACGCCGTAATGAATCATCCCGCGCCAGTCGAGTTCGCGCAGGAGTTTTTGTTCATCAGCGGTCAGTTTGTTTTCGGCAAACATCGCATTCTGGTCAGTGAGGAAACGCTCGCGCCATGCGGGCTGGATCAGACGATGCAGGAACCGGTTCATCCGGAATGCTTTCAGGCTGCGCGCCTGTGTAAACGGATAGGTACCTGGCAGTTTTTCCACGCCCGCCAGCTGTTGTGCTATTTTATCGCGCTGACGCTGCTGCACGTCCACCGGCGCTTCGCGGGACTGGTTTTCGAGGATCAGCGTGGCGATACCGGTCATCGACGGCAGATAATAGGCCTGATGCAGTTTCTTCACGTTGGCAGACAGCGCGCCGCGCATCACCAGCCACATGATGACTTCCGAACCTTCAAGCCCGCCGAGAGTGGCGAATTCCGCCAGCGTCATTTCGGTCAGACGTTCCGGATCGTTCACAATCATATCGACAAACTGTTCGTCCCACTGCGGGTTGTTAAAGCCGCAACGTTCGCCGTGAACCTGATGGGAAACGCCGCCGGTGGCGACAATCGCCACGTTCAGATCTTCCGGGAAACTTTCGATGGCGCGACGCAGCGCCTGACCGAGTTTGTAGCAACGGCGCGCCGTCGGGATCGGGAACTGCAACACGCCAATTTGCAGCGGAACGATTTGCGTCGGCCAGCCGCCTTCATGCGGCATCAGCGCGGAAAGCGGTGAAAACAGGCCGTGATCCAGCGGTTTGTCCTGGAAGAACGACATATCAAATTCGTCTGCCATCAGGCTGGCTCCGATGTGCTGAGACAGCGCCGCATGGCCTTTCACTGGCGGCAAGTCGCGCGGGCCACCACCTTCATCCGCGACCTCATAGTGGTCATCAATGCCTAACGTAAATGCCGAATAGTGATCAAAGAAAAAGGAGGTGACGTGGTCGTTGAAGATGTACACCAGCGCGTCGGGTTTCTTTTCTTCGAGCCATTTTTGCATCGGTGCAAAACTCTCGAAAATCGGTGCCCAGGCGCTTTCGTCCTGTTTGTTGTGATCCACTGCGAAACCGATAGTCGGGGTATGTGAAACCGCTAAACCGCCTATGATCTTAGCCATCTTAAATCCTCTGAACTTTTTGTAGGGTAATCGCAGCGCAGCCGCTGCGTCAGTATATTTATGTTTCTAATTATAAGGAGGCTAACGTAAGGTTAGCGGATGTTCATGGTGCGCGACAACTCCGGGATGTCAGTAATATCAACGCCTTTGATCATCTCGGCCGGGTGTGCCGCGCGGTGCAAAAGAATACTCAGGCCGGCCAGCAGGGCAGGCAACGCCAGAATAATAAAGATCATGTTTTGGCCGGAGAAAATGCCCAGCAGGACGCCGCCCATCGACGAGCTGATAATCGCGCCGCTGCGGCCAATACCGTGCATCCAGCAGACACCGGTGGCGCGCATTTCGGTCGGGTAGAAGGCCGGGGAGAACGCCTGAAGCCCGGTCTGTGCGCCGTTAATACACACGCCGCTGATGAAGACCAGAAGCGCCAGCACGTCCGGGCCGAAGTTGCCGATACCCTGCGACAGCAGGCTTATCATGCCCATGATGTAGAAACCGGCGATGACGCGTTTCGCGGTGAATTTATCCATCAGACCGCCGACCATCAGGCCGCCGAAGGTGCCGCCGAGCTGAAATAAACCGGCGACGATAGCGGCACGTTCCAGCGAGAAACCGCCGTTACGCATAATGGTTGGCAGCCAGCCGTTGAGCAGGTAAATCACGAACAGCCCCATGAAATACGTGACCCACAGAACAATCGTGCCTTTGGCATAACCGTTGGTGAACAGCTGGAAGACTTTGGCTTTTTTCTGAATCACCGGCGCCTTCAGGACGAATTTGGTTTCCGCGCTGAACAGGCCACCGGCGCGGGTCAGCACTTTGGCAATCTTCTCTTTCGCAACGTTGCGCACCACCATGTACATCGCCGATTCCGGCAGGATCCACATCAGCAATGGCAGCATCAGCAGCGGCACAATGCCGCCTGCGAAGATCACCGCTTTCCAGCCAAAATGCGGTAACAAACCGGCGGCGACAAAGCCTCCGGCACCGGAGCCGACGTTAAAGCCGCTGTACATCACGGTGATCATCAGGCTGCGGCGGCGCTCCGGCATGTATTCCGAAACCAGTGTGACGGTGTTGGGCATGACCGCGCCTAAACCGAGGCCGGTGAGAAAACGTAAAATGGCCATTTCCACCGGTGTGCGGGCGAAGGTACTCAGCAGGCTGAACAGGGCGAAGCAGAGAATGGACCACATCAGGACGCGTTTTCGCCCGAAACGGTCGGCGTTTGGCCCGGCAATCAGCGCGCCGATAGCGACGCCGAACATGGCTGCACCCAGGATCGGCCCCATTTCCGCACGGCTGATGCCCCAGTCTTCAATCAGCGCCGGGGCGATAAAACCCATCACCGCCGCGTCGTAGCCGTCGAACATAATGATGATGAAACACAGCCCCAGAACCACCCATTGATATTTTGATATCGGGCGTTCGTCTATCCACGTTTTAACATCCACGATGGTGTTGTTGCTCATAGGGTACGCTCTCTGTTTTTTTTATTAATATGTGATCGGATTAAAACTTTGAAAAAATACTCACTGACTTCCGGAGCACACCGGCGTGCCGTGATGGGGTTTTATTAAAATTATTTTATTTATTAAACAATGAGTTGGTTATTCATTGTGGTGCTTCCTGATAACCAACTTAGGGGCTGGAAAGCGCGCTGTCTGCCATAAAATCATTATGCAGGTATGAGTTTTGTTTATCACGATGGGTAGGCGAAGAACGGCAGACAGGCTGCCGTCGGGGGAACGTTAAGGCGAAAATGAAAAGAGGGCGGGGAGAAAAGCGCGAGGAAATTTATTCCGGCATGTCCCAAAAGCAGTCGTCATCGAGCACGACGGAGGCGATTTTTTGCACCGGTCCGCGCATGTTGACCTGAAAATCACCGCTGAAGCTGATCGCCAGTGTGCCGCCCGGCATATGCACCGTAACGTTGTCGTCCACGCATCCAAGTTTGCGCATGGCGCTGGCGGCAGCGCAACTGCTGCTGCCGGACGCCAGCGTGTAACCTGCGCCGCGTTCCCAGATCCCGACGCTGATGTTGTTGCGGTCCAGCACTTCAACAAACTGAACGTTGGTGCGTTTCGGGAAAATTGCCAGCGTTTCGATTTCTGCGCCCAGTTGTCTGACTAAATCCAGGTCGAGCTTCTTCACCAAAATCACGCAATGCGGATTGCCCATCGACACCAGTGTGGCGCTGAGCTGATGGCCACCGACGACCAGCGGCAACGCCAGCGCTTCGTCGCCTTCGACACTCGCCGGTAATGCCAACGGCGCAAATTTTGCCTGCCCCATATCCACAATCACCTGATGCGCGCCTTCTGTGACTTCGCAACGCACCTGACCACCCAGCGTATTCACCAGAAACGGCGTATGCCCGACGCGGCCAATATCAAACAGATAACGGGCGTAGATACGCAGGCCGTTGCCGCTTTTCTCCGCCTCGGAGCCGTCAGGATTGATGATGCGTAATGTCGGGATTTCTGCGTCATCGAAGTCGATCAGTAATCCGTCAGAACCGATGCCGTAATGGCGGTCGCAGATGCGCTGAATTTGCTGATTTGTCAGCAGGCTTGCGACGCTGTGGTGGCAGACCAGATAATCGTTACCCAGCCCGTGATAGCGGTGAAAAAGCATGTTTGTGATCCCAATATATTCATCAATGATATGAATACATGTAATGGGAAAGCGGCGGTTTGTCAGCTTTATTTTGACGGGATTAACTCCGCAGATTTCCAGGCTGATGAGTTCACGAATGTAAAATTCGCGCCGCGTGTGGTAATAAACACTTTCGCCGGTTATTGCGCGAGCCACAACAAGGAGTTATTCATGGAAACCTTTACCGTTCCGGTGGCCTTTCCACCACTGAAAATCGTGACGCCCCGCCTGACGCTGCGGCAGTGGCGCGACAGCGATGCCGGTCCGTTTGCTGAAATGAATGCTGACCCGCGGGTGATGGAGTTTTTTCCGTCAACAATGACCCGGGAAAAAAGCGACGAGATGCTCGCCCGTTGCCGGGATTTGATTGCAGTTCGCGGCTGGGGGATCTGGGCGGTGGAGCTGCGTGACACCGGTGAGTTTATCGGTTTTGTGGGTCTGCATACGCCTGGCTATGATTTGCCGTTTACGCCGTGTGTGGAAATCGGCTGGCGGCTACGTGCGGACGTATGGGGAAAGGGCTATTGCAGCGAGGCGGCGCGTGCAGCACTGAATGCCGGATTTGAACAGCTCGGGCTGGATGAAATCGTGGCCTTTACAGCCTTGCCGAATGCGCGCTCGCAGGCGGTGATGAAGAAAATGGGGATGACGTGTGATATCAGTGAAAACTTCAACCATCCGGCCGTGGAGAAGGGTAACTGGCTTGAGGAGCATTGCCTGTACCGGCTCAGACGGGGAGATCTCACTTAAAGAAAAGGGCCAGAGTGGCCCTTTTTGCTGTGTGCCGGTTTAACTGCGCGCGCATCCCGGTTTCTGAAACGCCGGTTTTACCCCCGCTGCGCCGCTGAAGGGCTGACCGTCGATGGCGTCGTGCATTCTCAGGCCGGAAGGGCGGATCCAACGCTGTACGCGGGAAGGCATATCAAAACCAATCAGCAGAATAACGACAAACGTCAGGCTGAATGACAGCGAACCCAGCGCAGTGCCGAGGCTGAGATGCTGGGAAATCGACGCGCCGAGTATCGGTGCCAGTGCGCCGCCCAGCGCCCCGACGTTATAGGTGAAACCCAGACCGGCCGCGCGCTGTTCGGTATCAAAATATCCGCCGAGCATTTTAGGCAGTAATCCCGCGATGCCCTGACCGAGCATTTGTTGTAAGAACAGCAGTCCGCCGAGGAAAAGCATGTCCGAACCTTTGATGGCGAACAGCGGAATAATCAGCAACTGAGAGATCAGCAGGCTGGTGACGTAGGCTTTACGCGTGCCCAGCCAGTCGCCGAGGAAGCCGCCGACGCAACAGCCGACTGCCGCGCCGAACCCGCTGAAAAACAGGACGTTGCCAACGGTATGCGGGTCATAACCCAGATCTATTTTCAGGTATGTCGGTAACAATGCCTGAATCGGCCACGAATACAGGAAGGCGCAGAACACCACCAGCATCAGCATCACACCGGTCGGCCAGCGTTCGCCGCTGGTTTGCACCATGAAGCAGATGAAAATGGCAGCGCAGGAAATCCCGAGCACGGCGACGAAAGGCGCAGACACCATGCCGGTGAAACAGGCGTACAGCGCCGCGGCGGCAAAAAGAGTCAGCCCGATGTTGAGATAACTGAGGCGGCTGCGATAGAGAATATCGACCATGTTGCGGTCGCTGTGCTGTTTGCTTTGCTGGTTTTTGCGCTGAGATTCTTTCCAGTCTTCGGCTTCGGGCAGGTTTTTACGCAGCCACAGCGCGAAAATGATCGGCAGCAATCCGATGTAAAACAGCATCCGCCAGCCGAAAGCCGGAACGATATAACTGTACGCCTGCGCTGCCAGCACGGCACCGATTGAGAAACCGGAGATCAGAAATCCGCTGGCTTTGTTACGCATGTTTTTCGGCCAGCTTTCCATCACGTACGTTGAGCTGGAGCCGTATTCGCCTGCCATGCCGATGCCGATAACCAGGCGCGCGATAAATAATGTGGTGTAACCCGGTGCCAGCCCGCAGGCCAGCGTGCCGCAGGAAAAGAGGACGATACTGGTGATCATCGCCAGTTTGCGGCCATACCGGTCGCCCATCGCGCCGAGCACTAATCCGCCAAACCAGCGGGAGATAAAGGCAGCGGAAATCAGACTGCTGGCCTGTAGAAGCGTCAGGCCGAACTCCTGTTTAATGTCCGTCAGCACCAGCGTGATAATCACAAAATCAAACCCGTCCAGGGCGTAACCGACCCAGGCGGCGGCGAAGGCTTTCCATTGCGCAGGTGACAATTGTTTGTACCAGCGGGGCGCTTTAGTCTCTGGCCTGTCAGCACGAGGCCGTAATGAATTGCTCATATCGTCGCTCTCTCCACATCCCGTCGGTCACGGGCAAAATTGTTGTCGGGGGTCGCTCATCGTCTCTGTTTTCGTTTTCAGCTTTTATCGCGTTTTGCTCCAAGTTAAATCTTAATTAGGAGTAAAACTCCATTTGAGTGTATTAGATCGCTCCGGCATTTCAATCACTGACTGAGAAAAGTGTGATAAAGAAGGTGAAATGCTGAACAGGGAAAGATAAGCAGCAGGATGGAGAGGTCACAAGGCGCGCTGAAAAAGGATCAGCGCGATGAAAGCCTGAAAATGCGGCAGGAAATGGTTTTAGCGGGCGCCGTGCTGGCTGATGGCCTGCGTGGTTTTACGTTTGGTTTGCTCCGCCTGCACAGGATCGGCTTTCACCAGCAGCGCGTAAATCAGGTCGAGAACGAACAGTTGCGCGATTTTGGTGCCGATGGAGTCGCCCTGCAATTGACCCTGCTTGTTGCCGTTGATCAGCACGTAATCGGCCATGTCGGTGATGGGAGAACCGACATTATGAGTCAGCGCGACGGTGGCCGCACCGGCTTCTTTCGCCAGTTTCAGCGCATGTACCGTTTCGGCGGAGGTGCCGGAATGGCTGATGCCGATGGCGACATCGCCGGGCTTCATCAGAGAAGCCTGCATGTACATAAAGTGATTGTTGGTCGCTGCGTCAACACGCAGTCCGATACGCATCAGCTTGCTTTTCGCGTCTTCAGCGGTAATGCCTGAAGAGCCCAGCCCGAAAATACAAATCCGGTCGGCGGGGCGCATCAGCTTCACCACCTGTTCAACGTTTTCCAGCGACAGCAGATTGATGGTTTCGGTCAGCACGTTATTGATCGCTGACTGCAATCTTCCGGCAATCGCCTGCGGGCTGTCGGCGTCCTGAACATCGGCGTCCAGCAGGCTTTCTTCGGGATCCGGACGCGTCGCCACTTCGATCGCCAGATCCATTTTGAAATCCTGAAACCCTTTGTAACCCAGCGTGCGGCAGAAACGGATAATCGTGGCTTCACCGGCCTGCGTGAGGGTGGAAAGTTCAGCGAGGGAAAGTTGCGTGACTTTGGACGGTTCGGCCTGAATATAAACCGCAATGCGCTGCGCGGAGCGGGTCAGGCTGTTTTGCATCGCCCCCAGAGCATCAAGAATTTTACCTGGTTTGAAATGTTGAGCACCCGTTTTCACGTGGACACCTCGGGGGAAAGAGTGACAGAAACAATAATTTAACCGGTGCACATCATTACATAGTTGGCTGACTCCGTGAAGCCTGATTACCGCCGTACGGGGCTACAATGTGGCTCTGGCCCATAACGCTGCACCGATTAAACCGCTGTCCTGCCGGTGATGCGCAGAGCGCAGCGCAACCCGGTAAATCGCCGGTAACTGGTTAAGCGCATGCGCCACTTTTTCCCGATACCCCTCTGCCAGCCCGACGCTGCCGCCCATCATGACGACGTCCAGATCCAGCGAAATATGCATATCAGCCAGCATTGACGCAACGGCAGCCGCTGAACGGCTGATCACCCGTTGCGCGTCGCCATTTCCCGCGCGGGCGCGTTCGAAAACCTGTTCCGCGCCCAGCGGTCTCGCATTCTCCATCATCGCATGGCCGATGGCGGTACCCGATGCGACGCTTTCGACACAACCGCGACGCCCGCAGCCGCACAGCCCGCCTTGTGGATCAAACGCGGTATGGCCGATGTGCCCGGCCAGCCCGTTGCGGCCGGTTAATAATTTTCTGTTCCAGATAATTCCGCCGCCCACGCCGGTTGAGACGGTGACAAACAGTGCGTTATCGCAGGTTTCCTGCACGGCCTGATATTCCGCCCACGCCGCAGCCTGTCCGTCATTGAGTACCACATTCGGTAAATCCGCTACGGCGCGGAGGCAGTCTTGTAAAGGAAACCCTGACAGCCCGCCGAGATTCCTCGGGTTCAGCGCAGTCAGCCGCCCCTGACTGATGATGCCGGTCGAGGCGACGGCAATCAGATCCACCCGGTTACGCCACGGGGTAATCAGCTTTTCCAGCGCGCCGGCTAACCCGGCGGCATCACCGTGTGGCGTGGCGATCTGCTGACGTTCCGACAGCGTGCCGTCTTGCGCCACTATGGCCGCCGCAATTTTTGTCCCGCCAATATCCAGTGCTAACACGTTTCCCATCTGCGTTTTCCTCATAAAACTGAATGCCGGTCACTAACATGAAGCGGTAACGGCGATTTGCGTCATTGCGCCCTGAGAACAAAAGATCTACCATGATTGGAGTTATACTTCATTTAAAATTTAATATTGGAGTTTTAGGTTCATGGTAAAGACAAACGTGCGCAACATGAATGATCTCCTGATCCTGCTGGACAAAGGGCTGATCGTTTCCTGCCAGCCGGTGCCCGGCAGTGCCATGGACAAACCGGAAATCGTCGCCGCGATGGCGTGTGCGGCGCTCGACGGCGGGGCGGTGGCGCTGCGCATTGAAGGCATCCGCAACATTGAAGCGGTGCGCCGGGCCACGGATGCGCCGGTTATCGGCATCATCAAACGTGACCTGCCGGATTCTGACGTGCGGATCACGCCGTGGCTGGGAGATGTTGACGCACTGAGCGCCGCCGGAGCCGACATTATTGCTTTTGACGTCACACAGCGTTTTCGCCCCGTGCCGGTTGAGGCGTTGTATCAGCGCGCCCGCGAAGCCGGATGCCTGACGATGGCCGACGCATCATGTCTCGAAGATGGTCTTCTGGCGCAAAAACTGGGCTGTGATTTTATCGGCACCACGCTCTCGGGCTATACCCAAACGCCGGTGCCCGAAGCACCGGATATTGCGCTGGTCCGCGCACTGGCGCAGGCCGGATGCCGGGTGATTGCCGAAGGTCGTTATAACTCCCCCGCGCTGGCCGCTGAAGTAATGGCAGCGGGCGCTTACGCCGTTACCGTCGGTTCTGCCGTGACGCGTATCGAACATATTTGCGGCTGGTTTTGTAAAGCCATTGCGCAAAATGAACAGAACAAACTGACCGGTTTCTGAGAAAACGGACTGATTCCCTTAACTTCCCATTGATGAGAAAGCACATGAAAAAATTAACAGGTCTGATTGCTGCTCCACACACGCCATTTGATGCGCAGGGTGAGGTGAATTTTCCGGTCATCGATCAGATAGCGGAACATCTGGTGAACGATGGCGTGAAGGGCGTTTACGTCTGCGGAACCACCGGTGAAGGTATTCACTGTTCAGTTGAAGAACGCAAAAAAATCGCCGAACGCTGGGTAAAAGCGGCGCAGGGAAAATTAAGCATTACGCTGCACACCGGCGCACTCAGTATTAAAGACGCAGTGGAATTATCGCATCACGCCGAATCGCTGGACATTTTTGCCACGTCGGTTATCGGGCCGTGCTTCTTTAAACCGGCAAACGTGGATGACCTGATTGATTACTGTCAGGCGATAGCATCGGCGGCACCGTCGAAAGGTTTCTATTATTACCATTCCGGCATGTCTGGCGTGAATCTGGATATGGAACAGTTCCTGATCAAAGGCGGATCCAAAATCCCGAACCTGTCCGGCATTAAATTCAACAGCGCAGATTTGTATGAATTCCAGCGCTGCCAGCGTGTGAGTGGCGGTAAATTCGATATCCCGTTTGGCGTCGACGAACACCTCCCCGGCGGTCTGGCTGTCGGTGCCATCGGCGCAGTCGGCAGCACCTATAACTACGCCGCGCCGCTGTTCCATAAAATCATTGATGACTTTAACGCCGGAAATCAGACCGCCGTCCGTCAGGGCATGGATCGCGTTGTAGCCCTGATCCGCGTACTGGTGGAATTCGGCGGTGTCGCCGCAGGCAAAGCCGCGATGAAACTGCACGGCATCGACGCCGGCAACCCGCGCCTTCCGCTGCGCGCACTGACCCGGGAACAAAAACAAACCGTCGAAAACCGCATGCGTGATGCATTGAGTTTATAAAAAATAAGGAAGGCATGACCCACCAGCGATCTAAAAATGGCGCGCTCAAAATCCTGCTGAGCCGAGCGGCTTCGAGACCTGTGGCTTGAAGACCGGGCGAAGGAAGCACGCAGTACCAGGATTTGCGCCACCTGCAAATTTGCCAGAACATGTCCGTCGTCCCGGCGATAGCACGTAGTTTAAGAGCCGGAGATTCTAAAGAGGCGCGGCGACTGGCGCCTCTTTAGGCCAGTTTGGGTGGCAACCCGGGGTCTTGACTTAAGACCCGATCCTCCCCATCACCGATGCCCCCACCAGCCCGCCAGCTGTCAGAAATTTCCCCGGTACCAGCAGTGTCTCCGCATAATGATGTAAAACACCTTTACGCACAGCCTGATCCAGCGCCGCAATCAGCGCCGTCGCAGACGCCAGGCCGCCGCCCGCGACAATCCGTGAAGGGCCGAGAATATTCACCAGCAGCGCCAGCGGTTCGGATACGATTTGCAGCCAGGCGTTTACCGTCAGCCCGCAGGACGCATTACCGGTTTGCCAGCCGCTGACGATCTCCAGACTGGTTTTATCCTGCTGATGGAAATGCTTATGCAGGCGCTCAAGGCCGCGCGCGGCACCCAGCATGTCGAGGCAACCGGTCTGACCGCAGCCGCATTTGAGACGCGGAACGGCGTAGGTTTCTCCGTCAATCATGACTTCGGTGCGCGTGATAGCGCCGTGTCCCCATTCGCCGGTGACGCCACCGTGGCCGCGAACCAGATGGCCGTTAATCACCACGCCGCCGCCGACGCCGGTACCCAGAATAATGGCCACAACCACCGCATGATTTTGCGCGTTTCCGGCGTGGGCTTCGGCCAGTGCAAAACAGTCGGCGTCGTTAGCGGCGGTGACCGGGCGGTTCAGCGCCGCGCTCAAATCTTTCGCCAGCGAGCGTCCGGTGAAGGCCGGAATATTGGTCGCCAGCAATTCGCCGGTTTGCGGAGAAACCAGCCCGGCAGTGGAGATCGCCAGCGGGGTTGATGCGGGTAAATCACCGCCAAACTGCGTAATGAAGTTTTGCATCGCCGTCACGAAATCATCCCACGACGAAACGGGTGTCGGCACTTTGCCGCATTCTTCCACTTCGCCGGAAGTGCGTGAAACGCCAAACTTAATAAATGAACCGCCGATATCGGCGCAGAAAACTGCAGAACTCATGAGCGTGTGTCCAGTAAGTCGCGCAGCCCGTCGCCCAGTACGTTAAAACCAAGCACGGTCAGCATAATGGCCAGACCCGGGAACAGCGAAAGGTAAATATTTATGCCGAGGAAGTTACGGCCATCGCTCATCATGGTACCCCATTCCGGCATCGGCGGCTGCACGCCCAGACCCAGAAATGAGAGGCTGGCGGCGGCGAGAATGACGGTGCCCGCGGTCAGCGTCGATTGCACAATGATCGGGCCGATGGCGTTGCGCAGAATGTAATGGACAATAATCCGGTAATTCGACAACCCCAGCGCCTGCGCAGCTTCGACGTATTCCATCTGCTTTAAACCGAGCGTGAGGTTACGGCTCAGACGCGCATAGACCGGAATGGCGAACAGCGAAATGGCGATCAGTAGATTGACCAGCCCGCCGCCGAGAATGCTGACCACCAGAATCGCCAGCACGATGCCCGGAAACGCAAACAGCATGTCCATAAACCACATGATGATCATGTCGGTATAACGACCGGCCATACCGGCAATAATCCCTAACGGAATGCCGATAATCATTGCCAGCCCGACGCTCAGCACCACTTCGACAATGGAAATCCGCGCGCCGTAAATGACGCGGGCAAAGATATCGCGGCCATAATCGTCGGTGCCAAACCAGTGATCGGCGTTCGGCGCAAGCAGGGTATCAATCAGATCCTGTGCATAAGGATCGTGGCGGGCGATCAGCGGCGCGAATAACCCCATCAGGACGATCAGGCCGACAATCAGGCCGCCGAGCGTCACCGCAGGATGACGCCAGCACCAGCGAAACAACCGCAGCGTGCGCGGTTTGCGACGGGGTAATTGCGTGATAATGGCAGACATTAGTCGAACCTTATTTTTGGATTCAGGAAGGCTATCAGTAATTCACCGAGCAGGTTCATCACCACCACGCCGCAAACGGCCACCAGCGCGACGCCCTGGATCACCGGATAATCACGATAGCGCACGGAATCGACCAGCAAACGGCCTATGCCCGGCCAGTTGAAGACGGATTCCGTGACCACCGCGCCACCAATCAGACTGCCGAAATTGAGCGCCACAATGGTGACAATCGGGATCAGTGCGTTGCGAAAGGCGTGGCTGCAATAAACCGTGGTGGCGGATAACCCTTTGGCGCGCGCGGTGCGGATGTAATCTTCCGACAATACGTCGAGCATGCTCGAACGTGTCATGCGTGCCATCACGGCCATTGGTAAAACCGCCAGCGTGACCGAGGGCAAAATATAGCTTTTCCACGACGTGGCGCCGAGCAGCGGCAGCCAGCCGAGATTCACCGAAAAGGTATTCATTGCCATCAGACCGAGCCAGAAGTTGGCGACAGACGCACCGGCAATCGCCAGCAGCATCACGCCAAAATCCGGCCAGCGGTTGCGGTAAACCGCGCCTATCATGCCCGCCGGAACGCCAATCGCTACCGCCAGAAAATATGACAGCACGGCGAGCATCAGGGTGTACGGCATACGCTCGCCGATTTCCTGCGTCACCGGTTGTTGCGACTGCAACGAGACGCCGAGATTGCCGTGCAGCACGTTACCGGCAAAATGCAGATATTGCGCGACCAGCGGCTGATCCAGTCCGAGGCGCACGCGCATGGCGTCCACCGCTTCCTGTGTGGCTTCAGGCCCGGCCATCAGGCGTGCCGGATCGCCCGGCAGCGCACGGATGGACACAAAAATCAGCATCGACACCCCGATCAGAATGATCGGGAAAGCGATAAGTTTTTTGGCAAGATAGGCTTTCATCACTCATTTCCACCGTAAATGACGCGGTTATTTTTTCTCTGCGTCTTTGACCACGATCTGACCGCCCGGAATCATCGTCACGCCGGAAATCCCGGTGCCGGTGGCGTACAAATCATTCTGGTAATACAGCAAGACCTGCGGCGCCTGCTGGTTGATTTCTTTCTGCGCCTCCACGTAAATCGCATTGCGGGTATTTTCATCCAGCGTTGACGCGGCTTTATCTAACATTTCATCGAGTTTCGGATCATTAAAGAAGCCGAGATTTGCGCCGCCCGGTGCAAAGCTTTTGCTGTAATACAGCGGACGAAGTTGCAGATCTGCGCCGTTCGCGCCGGAAGACCATGACGCCAGAATTGCGCCGGTGTTATCGGCTTTTTTTCCGGCCTGATCGGCAAATGCGGCTTTGGTCCACACGCCGCTTTCCATAATGCGCACGTCCAGTTTCACGCCAATTTTCGCCCACATGCTTTGCAGCACCTGGCCGATCCGCGCGTCCTGACCTTGCACCGCAATCGACATGCTGAATCCGTCAGCGACACCGGCTTCTTTTAACAGCGCTTTGGCTTTGGCGAGATCCAGAGGATACGGGTTCAGCGTTTTGTCATAACCGGCGGTAACCGGTGCCAGCGGGGAATTCGCCGGTTGCGCGAAGCCGGACATGATGGCGCGCACCAGCCCGTCGCGGTCGGTGGCGTAGTTCAGCGCCTGACGGACGCGAACGTCGCTAAGCGGTTTGAGATCGGTGTTGAGCGCGACCCAGAACACGGCGGCACCCGGACTTTCGTGCAGGCTGAATTTCGGATTGTTTTTCAGTACGCGGGCGAACTGCGGCGGCACCGGGTTGATGACGTCGGTTTCACCGGCCTGCAACGCCATGTTCATGACTGACGGCTCGGCGCTCCACGTCCATTTGATGTCGTCCGGCCCGGCGGCTTTATCACCCCAGTAGCCCGGATATTTTTCTTCCAGCACGAATTCGCCGGTTTTGTACTGCACCATTTTGTACGGGCCGGTGCCGACGGCTTTGCTGTCGAGCGTGCCGGTTTTATCCGCCGCCGGGCTGACCATCAGACACGCGCCGGTGGTGAGTAAATTCAGGAAGGCCGGATACGGTTTTTTGAGTTTGAAGACAACAGTGGATTCGTCGGTTTTGGTCACGCTCTCGAGGAAGGTGCGCAGACGTCCGCTGGCGGCCAGCCCGCGTTTGGTGTCGAGATGGCGGGCGAAGTTGGCGACCACAGCGTCGGCATTAAACGGCGTGCCGTCGTGGAATGTTACACCGCTGCGCAGTTTGAATGTCCAGACCAGACCGCTTTCATCGCTGCTCCATGAGGTGGCGAGCGCGGCTTCCGGTTTCAGCTGAGGCGACATGCGCAGCAGACCTTCGTACATCGGATCCAGCACCGTGCCGGTAAACGTGGCGGTCTGGTTGCCCGGGTCCATGCTGCGCGGCGCTTCGTTTTGCATCACGTTCAGCGTGGCGGCGACAACCGGCAACGAAAACGCGGCGAGAAGGGCGCTGCTCAGCAGTGATAACTGCACGGGACGCCGGATGTAACGGGTAATCTTCATGTTCTGCCCTCTGCGTGAAAAATCGGATTAAGTGGCTCTGGCTACGTCGTTTTATTGCGTTATTCGACAGATCTCATTACAAGACATTTTTTAACAAATAGTTCATATGAAATACTTATATCGAAACATTTAGTTTATTTTGTGAACTAATTGGCATTGATATATCCATTTTTACCGTTTAATGTCAATGCAGATGAGCCAAAACTGAGAGCAGCGAAACGAATATGCTAACAACTTTGCAACGTCAGATATTGGGGGCGGTCAATGCCTCCGGCGGCATCAGCCGCACAGAGCTGGCGCAGCTTTCGGGAATGAGCAAGGCGGCGATAGGCGGCGTGGTTCGCGAGATGATCGACGCCGGTTTTCTGCATGAAGCCGAAACGGTGCCCGGCAGCGGGCAGGGAAGGCCGTCGGTGCGCCTTGTGGTTCACCCGGACGGCGCGTGGTTTGCGGGGGTTTCTTTGCTGCAAAATCCGGCGCAGATGGCGCTGATCAATCTGCACGGCGAAATTCTCTCACGGGTGTCATTTGCGGCTGATTCCGACCCGCAGCGGCTGGCAGAAAACATCGCACAGGCGCTGCCGGACTTGCTTGAACCGCATCCTGAAGCGGCCAAAAAAATGGTCGGGCTCGGGGTGACGTTATCGGGCCTGATTGATGAACATCAGTCCACCTGCGTGCAGTCGGCGCTGCTGGGCTGGCGCGATGTGCCGCTGGCGAAGCTGATTGCGCAGGCCACCGGCATGGATGTGGCGATTGAGAACGATGCCAAAGCGCTGGCGGTGAGTGAGAAAAACTTCGGTCAGGCGCGTGATCTGAGCAGTTTTACGCTGGTCAGCCACGGTGCGGGGATCGGCAGCGCGCATTTCATTGCCGGAAAACTGCACCGCGGGCTGCACGGCGGTGCCGGGGAAATTGCCCACTGCACGCTGGAGCTCAACGGTTCGCCGTGCCGCTGTGGAAAGCGCGGTTGTCTGGACACGCTGGCTTCACTCAATGCGATTGCTGAAATGGCCAGATCCGAAGGGCTGGATGCCACCACCATCGGCGGGCTGGAACAACAGGCGATGCAGGGCGTCAGCGCGGCGATCCGCATTTTGCATCGCGCCGGTTCTGCGCTCGGCCTGGCGATATCCCATCTTATTCAGATTAACGACCCGGACATGATCCTGATTGCCCATCAGGACGCGGATTTTTCCGGCCTGTTTGGCACCGTGGTTCAGCAATCTATCGAAGCCAACGTGTTGCCGGGTAACGCCGGGAAAACGCCGGTTCGCACTTTCACCCTAAACGACGACACCTGGGCGCGCGCGGCGGCAAGCATTGCTGCGCACCGCTTTCTTGTCGGCCTGAAGCCAGTCTGAGGAATCATCAACATGCGTATAGCTGTCAGCGGTATTCATATTGAATGCAGCACTTACAACCCGGTTCTCAACGAGGAAAAGGATTTCACTGTTGTTCGTGACGCGCAGCTGCTGGCGTCGCCGCGTTTTCGTTTCCTGCAAGATTATCCGGCGACGTTTTTGCCGACAATCCACGCCCGCGCCATTGCCGGCGGGCCGGTCGCGCGGGCGACTTACGACAAATTCAAAGCGGAAATGCTGGCCGGGCTGGAAGCGCAAAAACCGTTTGATGGCCTCTATCTGGCGATGCACGGCGCGATGTATGTCGAGGGGCTGGAAGATGCGGAAGGCGACTGGATTGCCGCTGCGCGCAAAGCCGTCGGGCCGGACTGCCCGATCAGCGTCAGTTACGATTTGCACGGCAATGTTTCGCAGCGAATTATCGATGCGATTGATATGTTTTCGACGTACCGCACCGCGCCACACATCGACGTGGAAGAAACCATGCGCCGCTCGGTTGCCATGTTAGTGAAACATCTGCAAACCGGCGAAAAACCGACGCTGCTGTGGGTGCCGGTGCCGGTTGTGCTGCCGGGCGAACGTACCAGCACAGAAGATGAACCGGCGAAAAGTTTGTATGCCCGTCTGCCGGAAATGGATGAAGTGGACGGCGTGTGGGACAGTTCGCTGATGGTCGGTTACGTCTGGGCCGATGAACCGCGTGCGACGGCGGCGGTGATCATGACCGGTACTGACCGTGCGGCGCTCGAAGTTCAGGCAACAACTCTGGCGCAGGCTTACTGGGATGCGCGTGAAGATTTCGTGTTCGGTTGTGAAACCGATACGGTGGAAGCCTGCGTGCGCAAAGCGATTGCCTGTGAAACCCGTCCGGTGGTGCTGGCAGATTCCGGCGATAACCCGACCGGCGGCGGCGTCGGTGATCGTGCGGACGTGTTGCAGGAATTGATCAAACAGTATGCGCAAAATGTGGTGGTAGCCGGGATTGCTGACGCGCCTGCGACCGACGCGGCGTTCAACGCCGGTGTGGGATCGGTATTAACGCTGACGCTGGGCGCTTCGCTGGATCACTCCAGCCCGCAGGTGAAAGGCGAGTTTGAGGTGATTTTCCTGCTCGATGCGCTGGCACCGGCTGACCGTCAGGCGGTATTGCGAACTGGCGGCATTGACGTGGTCGTGTCGGCGCGCCGTCGTCCGTATCACAACATCAGCGATTTCACAGTCCTGGAGCTGGATCCGCATACCGCGGATATCGTGGTGGTGAAATCCGGTTATCTGTCGCCGGAGCTGGCGCCGATTGCCAGCCCGAATCTGATGGCGCTGTCAAACGGCGTGGTCGATCAGTTCGTCGAACGTCTTCCGCGTAACCGCAAGGCGCGTAAAACTTTCCCGTTCGACCGCGATTTCAGCTATGTGCCGCAGGTTCAGCTGTCGGCAAGGAGCAAATAAGATGAACGAGCCGCAAAACCGTCAGCCCGTGCTGAGCGTTAAGCATCTGACCACGTCCTTTCGCGGGGAAGACGACTGGCTGCCGGTGGTGCGCGATTTGTCGTTTGACGTCTATCCCGGCGAAACGCTGGCGATTGTCGGCGAATCCGGCTCGGGAAAAAGCGTTACATCGCTGTCGGTGATGCGTTTGCTCAAGGCGCAAAGCAGCCAGATTGAAGGAGAAGTACGGCTGAATCAGCGCAGTTTGCTGGCGTTATCGGATAAGGAGATGCGTGATATTCGCGGCAATGAGATGGCGATGATTTTTCAGGAACCAATGACGTCGCTCAATCCGACGTTCAGCATCGGGCGGCAAATTGCCGAAAGCCTGAAACGTCACCGGGGAATGTCCTCTTCTCAGGCACGGGCGGAAACGCTGAAACTGCTGGAGAAGGTGCGCATTCCCAATGCGGCAAAACGGTTTGATGAGTATCCGCATCAGTTTTCCGGCGGGATGCGTCAGCGCGTGATGATTGCCATGGCGCTTGCGCTGAAACCCAAACTGCTGATTGCCGATGAACCGACAACGGCGCTGGACGTGACGATTCAGGGACAGATTCTGGACTTGATCAAAACGTTGCAGGAAGAAGAGGGCATGGCCGTTTTGTTTATCACGCACGATATGGGCGTGGTGGCGGAAATCGCCGACCGGACGCTGGTGATGTACCGCGGAGAAGCGGTGGAAAGCGGGGCGACGGAGGATATTTTCCATCGCCCGCAACATCCTTATACCCGTGCGCTGCTGGCCGCCGTGCCCAAACTCGGATCGATGCGCGGCCGCGACTGGCCGCTGCGTTTCCCGCAAATCAATCTGCAAACCGGTGAGGCGAATACGCCTCAAGAAGTGGCCGGAACGGTCGATGCCGGGCTGACGCCGCTGCTATCGGTGAAGAATCTGAGCGCGCGTTTTCCCGTATATGGGGGCGTATTCAGCCGTCAGGTCGGCGCGGTTCACGCGGTTGAAAACGTCAGCTTCGAATTATTCCAGGGCGAAACGCTTTCACTGGTCGGGGAATCCGGCTGCGGAAAATCGACGACCGGCCGCGCCGTGACGCGTTTGCTGAAGCCGCACAGCGGCGCGATTAATTTCGACGGTTTTGATGTGATGAATCTGGGTAAACGCGATATTTTGCAAATGCGTCAGCGCATCCAGATGATTTTTCAGGATCCGTTTGCCAGCCTGAATCCGCGTATGCGCATTGGCGACGCGCTGATCGAACCAATGCTGCAACACAAACTGCATAACCGCAGCGATGCGCGGGAAAAAGCGGCGTCGCTGATGCAAAAAGTCGGGTTGTCGCCGGATATGTTGCGTCGCTTTCCGCATGAATTTTCAGGCGGTCAGCGTCAGCGAATTTGTATCGCCCGTGCGCTGACGTTGGATCCCAAAGTGATTGTGGCCGACGAGTCGGTTTCCGCGCTGGATGTGTCGGTGAAAGCGCAGGTGGTTAATCTGCTGCTCGATTTGCAGGAAAGCATGAATCTGTCGTATCTGTTTATTTCGCACGATATGGCGGTGGTGGAACGGGTCAGTCATCGCGTGGCGGTCATGTATCTGGGGGAAATTGTTGAGATCGGCCCGCGTGCGGCGATATTCGATAATCCGCAGCATCCGTATACGCGCAAACTGATGGCGTCAGTGCCGGTGCCGGATCCGTCGCGCAGAATGTTGAAACGGCAGATGCAGGTCGATGAGCTGAAAAGCCCGGTGCGCGATAATGGTTTTATTCCGCCGCAAAGGCAGTATCAGGAAGTATCAGCAGGACATTTTGTTCAGGTTTGAATTGGAATCTGGAAAGGTGCTTTTGGGAGAAGAGACTCAGGGATGAGTCTTGAGATGGTGGTGGGGGAAGGATGACTCGGCCTGCGGCCTCGCCCTTCGGGCCGTTGCTGCGCAACGTTGTCTCGCTTCGCCCGGCTCGAACCTTCGGGTCGAAGATTCTCTATCCTTCCCGGCTTGTGCTTTATTTGATTTTTGGGTTTTACCGGAAGGCAAAGCGAACTACTTGAGATGGTGGTGGGGGAAGGATTCGAACCTTCGAAGTCGATGACGGCAGATTTACAGTCTGCTCCCTTTGGCCGCTCGGGAACCCCACCACAATTTTCGTGGTCTTTACTCTTTTAAAATCATCATGCGCTACATGGATGATTTCTCGTTACAGCGGTTAGCTGCGAACGGGGCGCATAATACCAAATGAAACGGATGTGTAAAGCGCTGAAAGCGATAAAAAAGTTCGTTTGCGGTTTTTTTGCCCTTAACGGTGCTTCTCTGAGCGAAAAGCACCGTCAGGCGCGCGGATTACAGAATAACGGTGCGGTTACCGTAAACAAATACGCGCTGCGCCAGCACGCGGTATAACGCGCGGCTGAGCACATTTTTCTCAACGTCCCGGCCAGCACGCATCATATCTTCAGCGGTATAGGTGTGATCGACGTTGATAACGTCCTGCATGATGATCGGACCTTCGTCCAGATTGTCATTAACGTAGTGCGCCGTGGCACCAATCAGTTTCACGCCACGCTCGTAAGCCTGATGATACGGACGTGCACCGATAAAAGCCGGCAGGAACGAATGGTGAATGTTGATCACCTGATGCGGGTAATGCTGGACGAAACCTGGCGTGAGGACGCGCATGTATTTCGCCAGAACCACATAATCAGGCTGGTATTGATCGATTTGCGCAATCATGGCGCTGTCATGTTGTTCGCGGGTCAGGCCATCGTGGCTGACCAGATGGAACGGAATATCAAAACGCTCAACCAGTGTTTGCAGCGTATCGTGGTTACCGATAACCGCGGCAATTTCCACATCCAGACCGCCGTAAGCCGCTTTCATCAGCAGGTCACCCAGACAATGCGCTTCTTTGGTGACCAGAATCACGATGCGGCGACGCCCGGTGCTGTTGAGTTCACGCACTGAACCGGCAGGCAGCGCGCTGTCCAGATCGGCGAGCAACGTGTTGTCGTTGAAGATCCCTTCCAGCTCGGTACGCATGAAGAAGCGTCCTGTGCGGTGATCCACAAATTCGTTGTTTTGCACGATGTTGAGTTCGTGTTTGTAGCAAATGTTGGTGATTTTGGCGATCAGACCTTTTGCGTCAGGGCAAATGGTGCGTAACACCTTAGTTTGTACGTTCTGTTGCGGCATGAGGGTGTGGATCCTGTCGAATTCTCGTATTAATTAAGCAGCCGGTTTATTTACCGCAGCACTTCTTATATTTTTTACCCGATCCGCACGGGCAGGCGTCATTGCGACCTGTCTGCGGTTTGATTCCGTCGATATAGTACCAGCGATCTTTCAAACGAAGAAATCGCGAGCGTTCATGGATGAGATGAACTTTTTCATCATCGGGCTCGGTGAAACGCGCCGCAAACTCGACAAAGCCTTCGTTTTCATCACGTCCGTCCTGCGACGCAATAACCTGCAATCCTTGCCAGTGCGTATTGGCGAAGCCTTCCTGTAAACTGCTGCGCCATTGTTCGGGCTGACAGTCCGGATGCCAGGTGGCGATCAGATAACTCGCATTTTGCATTGCATACGCAGTGTACCGTGAACGCATCAAGGCAGACGGAGTGGGCGCCACTTTTGTCTCGGAAAGGTATGGCTGGCAGCATTCTTCATAGGAAAGGTTGCTGCAACAAGGGCAAAGTTGTGACACGGGAACTCCTGAATCGGCTGCCGGTGCGCAGGTTGCGCTATTGAATGCACCAAAGTGATATGTTACCTAACAAACTTGCCGGGTGACAACGCGCTTCCCGGCCGATTCTTCACTATTGCGCAATATTAAGGTCATCAGATGAGCAGAAAAGTCACCATTGGCCTCGCGTTAGGCTCCGGCGCAGCAAAAGGATGGGCACATATCGGTGTGATCAATGCCCTTAAAGACATGGATATCGAAGTCGATGTGGTGGCCGGATGTTCCGTCGGTGCGCTGGTGGGCGCGGCGTATGTCAGTGGCCGGTTACCGTCGATGGAAAGCTGGGTGCGTTCGTTCAGTTACTGGGACGTACTGCGGCTGATGGATTTCTCCTGGAAACGCGGTGGCCTGTTGCGCGGCGAACGTGTGTTTAACGCCGTCGGGCAGATTATCCGCATCACGGATTTTGAAAAGTGTTCGAAGAAATTCGGAGCGGTGGCGACAAATCTAAGCACCGGGCGCGAACTGTGGCTGACCAAAGGGGATTTGCCGGAGGCAGTTCGCGCGTCCTGTAGCATGCCAGGCCTGCTGGCACCGGTATGGCACAACGGTTACTGGCTGGTCGATGGCGCGGTGGTGAATCCGGTGCCAATCTCGCTGACCCGCGCTTTGGGGGCGGATATTGTGATTGCCGTCGATTTGCAGCATGACGCCCATCTGATGCAGCAAGATTTACTGACCGTACAACCTACGGGCGAAGCACTGGATACTGAGAAAGATCTGAGCTGGCGTGACAGAATTCGTCAGCGCCTGACCCGGCCAAACGCGCGAAAACCGAATGTCAGCCCGTCGGCGATGGAGATTATGTCCACCTCCATTCAGGTGCTGGAAAACCGGCTCAAACGTAACCGTATGGCAGGGGATCCGCCGGATGTGCTGATCCAGCCTTATTGTCCGCAAATCTCGACGCTGGATTTTCACCGCGCTGAAGAAGCGATTGAGGCCGGACGCCTCGCCGTTGAAAAGCAAAGAGAGCATTTGCTGCCCCTGATAAAAAATAGACAGTTCTGAATGGTTTAAAATGTGATTGCCGGAATCTGACAATTCTGCCAAGCAGAAACAGGCTTTATGAGCCACTATTAGAATAAGAAATTCTGGGGGACCCTGATGGACAAGCCACTTACAAGCAAGCATATTCTCATCGTTGAAGACGAAGCGGTTTTTCGATCTATCCTTGCTGGTTATGTAAGTTCCCTGGGTGCCACCTTTACAGAAGCGCAAAATGGGCTGGAGGCGTTGTCTCTGGTCGAAGATTATCCCCCTGATCTCATCCTCTGCGATTTAGCGATGCCCGAAATGGGTGGCATGGAGTTTGTCGAAAACTTAAGATTGCAGGGCAATAAAATCCCCGTTCTGGTGATCTCCGCGACCGATAAAATGACCGACGTGGCGTCGATGCTGCGGCTTGGCGTCGAAGATGTTCTGCTCAAACCGATTAACGATCTTCAGCGTTTACGCGAGGCGCTGCTCTCTTCTTTATATCCCAAACTGTTTTCTTCGCAGGCGATGGAGGAGAGTTCGCTGGTCCAGGACTGGGAAGCGCTGTGCCGTAATCCCAACGAGGCACAGCGTTTATTGCAGGAGCTGCAGCCACCGGTTCAGCAAACGCTGGCGCATTGCCGGATTAATTACCGGCAACTGACCACGGCGGATAAACCGGGTCTGGTGCTCGATATTGCGGCGCTGTCTTCGAAAGATTTGGGTTTTTATTGCCTGGATGTGACGCGTGCAAATGAAAATGGCGTTCTCGCGGCATTATTACTGCGTGCTATTTTCAACAGTTTGTTGCGGGAACATTTGAGTAATCAGCATCAGCGTTTACCGCAAATGTCGACGTTACTCAAACAAGTGAATCATGTATTCAAACAAGCCAATCTCGACGGACAATTTCCGTTATTGCTGGGTTATTATCACGCTGAACAAAAAAACCTCATTCTGGTGTCTGCAGGATTACACGCTAACGTAAATACCGGGACAAATATGATACAGCTCAGTAATGGCGTTCCGCTGGGCACCACCGGCGCAACGTATTCCAATCAGATCAGTCAGCGTTGTGAGGCGTGGCAGTGTCAGGTGTGGGGATCGGGTGGACGTCTGAGATTAATGCTCTCAGTTGAGTGAGCAAATTCTGACGTATTAATAACAATGTCTTCATAATATTGAGTATTTTTTCCGCAGGTTATTTTGCCTTTCTATTTTATCCCCTTCTTCTAAGACCTATCTTATGCAAAATATGCCTTTCCAGCGGCACGCGCGGCTGAAACTGGTATAATCCTGTTCGGAATTTTGGCTGTCTATTTTGCGTTGATTATAAATAACAAATAGGAATTCGCTGATGAAAGTAACAGTTTTTGGTATCGGTTACGTCGGACTTGTTCAGGCGGCGGTTCTTGCTGAAGTCGGGCATGAAGTATTGTGCATCGATGTTGATGCTAAAAAGGTAGAAAACCTGAAAAATGGGCAGATCCCAATTTTCGAACCAGGTTTAACGCCGCTGGTTCAGCAGAACTATGAAGCGGGGCGTTTGTTGTTCAGCACCAATGCGGCTGAAGGCGTGGCGCACGCAACGGTTCAGTTTATTGCTGTCGGTACACCTCCGGATGAAGATGGCTCCGCAGACTTGAAATATGTGACGGCTGTGGCGCGCACCATTGCCGAGCACATGACGGAACCTAAAGTGGTCATTGATAAATCCACCGTTCCTGTTGGCACCGCCGATAAAGTTCGCGCCGTGATGACGGAGAAACTGAAAGAACGCGGTGTTGATATCGATTTTAACGTGGTGTCCAACCCTGAATTCCTCAAAGAAGGCGCGGCAGTGGCTGACTGTATGCGACCTGAGCGTATCGTTATTGGCACGGATAATCCGGATGCCATTGACCCTATCCGCGAGCTGTACGAGCCGTTCAACCGCAATCACGATCGTATGATCCTGATGGATATCCGCAGCGCAGAGCTGACCAAATACGCTGCAAACTGTATGCTGGCAACCAAAATCAGCTTTATGAATGAGATGTCCAATCTGGCCGAAATGTTGGGTGCAGATATCGAAAAAGTGCGTCAGGGCATTGGTTCTGATTCCCGCATTGGTTACCACTTTATTTATCCTGGCTGCGGTTACGGCGGTTCCTGTTTCCCGAAAGACGTTCAGGCGCTGATCCGTACAGCTGAACACATTGGCTACCAGCCAAAACTGCTTCAGGCCGTTGAGCAGGTCAATTATCAGCAAAAATATAAATTGCCAACGTTCATTCAGCGCCACTTTGGTGATGATCTGAAAGGCAAAACATTTGCGCTTTGGGGCCTGTCATTCAAACCAAATACCGACGACATGCGTGAAGCATCCAGCCGTGTATTAATGGAACAGCTCTGGGCTGCCGGTGCAAAAATCAAAGCGTATGACCCGGAAGCGATGAATGAAACTCAGCGTATTTACGGTCAGCGTGACGATCTGGAATTGATGGGGACAAAAGAGTCCGCATTACAAAATGCCGATGCGTTGATTATTTGTACCGAGTGGCAGAATTTCCGCGCGCCAGACTTTGATGCCATTAAAAAGGCATTGAAAGAGCCGGTCATTTTTGACGGTCGTAATTTATACGATCCGGAACGTTTGGAAAAACGCGGATTTACTTACTATGGCATTGGCCGTGGTGCATCAATCAATCCCGTTTTGTAAGGAGACTTCATGAAATATCTGGTAACCGGCGCAGCGGGCTTTATTGGGTTCTTTGTGTCACAACGTTTGCTGGCGGCAGGCCATTCAGTTGTCGGTCTTGATAATCTGAATGACTATTATGACGTCAATCTCAAACTTGCCCGGCTCGCTCAGCTTGAGAATAAAGACGGCTTTACCTTTATTAAGCTGGATTTGGCTGACCGTGAAGGTATGGCGGCATTGTTTGCAGAACAGCGTTTTGAGCGCGTTATTCATTTGGCTGCGCAGGCTGGTGTCCGATATTCCATCGAAAACCCTTTAGCGTATGCCGATTCTAACCTCATCGGTTTTGTTAACGTTCTTGAAGGTTGTCGTCATAATAACGTCGGGCATTTGTTGTATGCCTCTTCCAGCTCGGTTTATGGCCTGAACAAAAAACAGCCTTTCTCAACGGAAGATTCTGTAGATCATCCGGTTTCATTATATGCCGCGACCAAAAAAGCCAACGAATTAATGGCTCATACTTATTCACATCTTTATGGCATTCCTACGACCGGATTACGATTCTTTACCGTATACGGTCCATGGGGCCGCCCGGATATGGCATTGTTTAAATTTACCAAAGCCATGATAGCCGGGCAGAGTATTGATGTTTATAACCGCGGCGAAATGTACCGTGACTTCACTTATATCGATGATATCGCCGAATCGATTGTGCGCTTGCAGGATGTTATCCCGCAGCCTGATGCAGAGTGGACGGTAGAAGACGGTTCTCCGGCAAGCAGCTCTGCGCCATACGCTGTTTATAATATCGGTAATAACAATCCGGTTAAGCTGATGACGTATATCAGCGCGCTGGAGAAGGCTCTGGGCACGGCGGCGGATAAAAACCTGCTGCCAATGCAGCCAGGTGATGTAAAAGACACCAGCGCTGATACAGCGCCGTTGTATAAGGCTATTAACTTTAAGCCTGAAACACCGGTAGAGCAGGGCGTGCAGAACTTTGTTGACTGGTATCGCGGGTTCTATCAGGTCTGAGTATGTTTTTTCACTGAAGGCTGCCCGCGGGCGGCCTTTTTTATGAATTCAGCTTATTCTGATGGTTATTTAATCATCCTAATTTACTGCTTAGCATAGTTTTAAAAGCGTGAATTGCGAATGAGAAAACGCGCGATTTTAAAAGTAAAAAAAAGCCCGTCAGTGATGACGGGCTTTTTGTATTAACATTGCTGTTAATAAGGACAATTACAGCAGGAAATCGTCCAGTGATTTACCTTGCTCTTCGATTGCTTTCTTGATTACAGCAGGAGTACGGCCCTGGCCGGTCCAGGTTTTGTTTTCGCCGTTCTCATCAACGTATTTGTATTTAGCAGGACGTGCTGCACGTTTTGCTTTACCGGTTGCTTTAGTAGCAGCCATAGTTTGCAGCAATTCGTTAGGATCAATACCGTCAGCAATCAGCATTTCGCGATATTGTTGCAGTTTACGTGTGCGCTCTTCAATCTCAGCAGCTGCCTGAGAATCTTCTTCGCGACGCTCGTTCACAACAACTTCTAATTTTTCCAGCATCTCTTCCAGAGTTTCCAGAGTGCATTCTCTTGCTTGCGCACGCAGAGTACGGATGTTGTTCAGAATCTTTAATGCTTCGCTCATTATACTAGTCTCGAATTATATTGGTGGGGGGCGTTTGGTTAATAATAGAATGCTCTTTGCTATTCTGCAATAGCCAATTTGTTTGCCTGACCTTAATTTACGCATTTAAAGCAAACAATGTTTATCGTATCAAAATATAGTTGGGGCCAGACCGGCTATTTATCTGGGGGTCATAACCCGCGTTTCAATACTTTGCCAGGGGTTATTGTTGCTTTTCATAAGGAGTTTTATAAGCATGCGATTGTTCACAAAATTAAAGGATAAGTGAAGACATTCAATGTAAAGATATGGCAAAAGAGAGCGCGAAGATCCTGCGCGGTGAATGATCAATACATTGGATCTCCATGGGATCACCCATTAATGTATAGACAATTGAATTATGCCGATCCTGTAACATATAAGGAGTACATCCGCCGGTAATGAGTAACGTTAACTAATTATCATCTAATGCTTTTATAATCTCTGTTTGTAAGTTTCTGTGTTTTTTTCAAATGCAATGTCACATCGACCGGAAGGGGAGAATCCCTTTCTACTTATTGTTATAGGCTGGCTGGCGTGTGGTACAATAGCCGCCGAAATTTTATGCCATCCAATACAATATGGGGTCACTGTTTCATGGCTCAGCTTTATTTTTATTACTCGGCAATGAATGCCGGTAAGTCTACCTCGTTGTTGCAATCTTCATATAATTATCAAGAACGTGGTATGCGTACGCTGGTACTGACTGCTGAATTAGATCATCGTTTTGGCGTCGGGAAAGTCAGCTCCCGTATCGGGCTGTCGTCCGATGCAGAGCTTTATAATAAAGACACTGAGCTCTTTAATCTGATAGCGCAGGAGAACCGCTCACAGCGTCTGAGCTGCGTTTTGATAGATGAGTGCCAGTTCCTTACCAAGTCGCAGGTATCGCAGCTCACAGACGTTGTAGATGATCTGGATGTTCCTGTGCTTTGTTATGGGCTGCGGACGGATTTCCGTGGCGAGCTTTTTGAGGGCAGTGAATATTTACTGGCCTGGGCGGACAAGCTGGTTGAGCTCAAAACGATTTGCCATTGTGGCCGTAAGGCAAACCGTAATCTGCGTTTAGATGAAAATGGCAACGCGCTGCACGATGGCGCGCAGGTTGTTATTGGCGGGGATGAAAGTTACGTTTCAGTGTGCCGTAAGCATTATAAAGAGGCGATGGCAGCTATTGACACGAAGGTTGACCCAACGTCCGTCTGAGGCCATGGCAGTAGTGCGTCTGGTAAGGATGATGACTCAGGGTAAACCGTTTAGCCAAC